>NZ_VNHY01000005.1 GCF_008124865.1 Fodinibius salinus
GCGCCGATGGTACTGGCCAACCGGCCGGGAGCGTAGGTCCCCGACTGCTCGTTATTATATAGCCCTTTGCGCCCTGCGCAAAGGGCTTTCTTTGTTTTAAAGAGGGTTTTAAACTTTTAGTACTTCTTATCTCTATCTGGAAAAGTAAAACCCTGCATAACTATAAGTCAATTATACAGGGTTTTTACAAAAGTGATACTTCAAAAAAGTATCAGATCTTAGTATTTAATAACTCTGCTTTATCTTCGTACCAGTTATGGAAAGTATCATTTGCTATACGCTCCTTTACTTCATCCATAAGTGATAAATAGAAGATGAGGTTGTGGAGAGATGCTAATTCGAGTCCAAGCAGTTCATTATTACGGAAAAGGTGATGGATATAAGACATCTTATATTTAGAGCACAAGTCAGATGGAAAGTTAGGATCTAAAGGTTCATTATGATTTTTCCATTTAGCATTGGAAATATTGATATAACCATTTTCAGTGAAGATCTGACCATTACGTGCATTTCGTGTTGGGAGTACACAATCAAACATATCCACCCCACGAGCGATGCAATGTAACAGGTTAGCAGGTTTACCGACTCCCATCAAATACCTGGGTTTGTTCTCCGGAAGATAATCTGTGTTTAAATCAGTCATTTCATACATCAGATCGGTAGGTTCTCCTACACTTAATCCGCCAATTGCAATACCCTCAAAATCCATATCAGTTACTCGCTTGGCTGATTCAATCCTAAGATCTTCAAAGGTACCACCTTGGACAATTCCGAATTGTGCTTGCTTGTGTCCGTATTTAGGGTCTGTATTTAAGAAAGCATCGCGTCCTCGTTTCTCCCAGCGGTGGGTCAGTTCCATTGATTCCTTTGCATATTCGTAGCTGCAGGGATGGGGAGGGCATTCATCCAGTACCATCATGATATCGGAGCCCAGCGTGCGTTGAATATCGACCACACTCTCCGGTGTAAACATATGCTTGGAACCATCAAGGTGACTCTTAAATTCCGCCCCTTCCTCAGTGAGTTCGCGGTTGTCAGAAAGCGAAAATACCTGGTAGCCGCCCGAATCAGTTAGGATAGGACGATCCCAGCTCATAAATGGGTGGAGGCCGCCTGCATTTTCAATAATATCACAGCCGGGTCGAAGATAAAGATGGTAGGTATTTCCAAGGATTATTTGCGCTTTAATTTTATTGATAAGATCATTCTGTTTAACTGCTTTTACTGTAGCAAGTGTACCGACCGGCATAAAAATAGGGGTGTCAATTTCGCCGTGATCGGTGGTTAATGTTCCAAGTCGTGCTTTGCTAGAATCTGCTGTTTTTTTAAGCTCAAACAAGAAAATAGGGATTAAAAGTTTTGGATAACGTTGATAATATTGCGCTGGAAATTAATAAATTATTTGATGTAACTTTAAGAGACTATTTTTGTATTATTAGCAATTATTGAGTGGATAGTTGCATCAAGTTTTTAGTACTGACTAATTGTTAAATTGTTATGTCTGACAAGACATTAGTTATTGTTCCAACCTATAATGAGTCTAACAATATTACCAGGCTTATTGAGTCTGTAATGGGATTAGATTCATCTATGCATCTTCTTGTTGTGGATGATGGTTCGCCAGACGGAACGGCACAAATTATACAAGAACATCAGAAAGAGTATGGTAATCGGTTACATTTAATTCAACGATCAGGAAAGCTAGGATTAGGAACGGCTTATGTTCGTGGATTTAAATTTGCTCTCGACCATGATTATGAGTACATCTGTGAGATGGATGCAGATTTTTCGCACAATCCAGAAGATTTACCGCGCTTAGTTGATGAGGTAAAAAATGGGGACTCCGATGTTGCCATCGGATCCCGATACGCAAAGGGAATTAGTATTATTAACTGGCCGTTAAGCCGGTTGATCCTATCATACAGTGCCAATTTATATGCTCGATTTATTACTGGGCTTCCAATCGCTGATACCACTGCCGGTTTTAAGTGCATCCACAGAAAAGTATTGGAACAAATATCAATGGATAACATTCGATCGAATGGATATGCTTTTCAGATTGAGCTACATTTTCGAGCGTGGAAAGCCGGTTTCAGGCTTAGCGAGGTAGCCATAATTTTTCGCGAACGCGAAGAAGGAGTATCAAAAATGTCGAAAGGTATTGTGTGGGAAGCTATTTGGCGGGTATGGACGCTCAAGCTTCAAAGCATTTTTGGACAGTTGTAAATCACTGAGATAACATCTTAATATCTCAGCATTAGTTCTTATATTTGAACTGACTTTTAAGCGATAAATATTTGGTATGGAGTATTTAGATTTTGAACAACCTATTGCAGATCTTGAACAAAAGATCGAAGAACTTAGTGAGCTTTCTATAACGGATGATGATGTGCTAACTCCTGAAATTGAGCGACTTGAAGAGCGTGTTGAAGAGCTAAGGGAGTCGATTTTTACAAATCTCACCCGCTGGCAGCGTGTACAGCTGGCGCGTCATCCCGATCGTCCTTATACATTAGATTATATTTATAAGATCACTGAAAATTTTGTAGAAATTCACGGTGACCGTTATCAAAGCGATGACAAAGCCATCGTTGGTGGGTTTGCTACCATTAACGGGCAGTCAGTTGTAATTATGGGTCACCAGAAAGGGCGTGATACCAAAAGTCGGCAGTATCGCCGTTTTGGGATGGCCAATCCTGAAGGATATCGCAAGGCGCACCGGCTAATGAAGCTGGGTGAAAAGTTTGATATTCCCGTAATCACTCTGTTGGATACTCCCGGAGCTTATCCTGGACTGGAGGCTGAAGAGCGCGGACAGGCCGAAGCTATTGCCAAGAATTTAAAGATGATGGCGACGCTCAAAGTCCCAATTATTTCTGTGGTCATCGGTGAAGGTGCCAGCGGTGGAGCCATTGGCATCGGGATGGGAAACGAAGTATATATGATGGAGAATACTTGGTATTCTGTTATTGCTCCAGAATCATGTTCTACAATTTTATGGAAAAACCGGGATTATAAGGAACAGGCTGCAGCGGTGTTAAAGCTTACGGCTCCCGATCTGGAAGAAATGGGAATCATCGAAGGTATTATAGAAGAGCCATTAGGGGGCGCGCATCGTGACCCAAATCGGTCAGCATCTGCTGTTAAAGAGCAGTTACTGGCATCACTTGAGCGACTAAAAAAGATGTCTGCCGAAGAGCTGGTGGAGCATCGTATCGAAAAATATTCCAAGATGGGAGAATGGGAAACAGCTTCAAAAGCTAAGAAAAAGTAAATTATTTTGTTCCCTCAAAAAGAGCCCATTTATATCTATACCCATACGCTTAGAAGCCGCTATGGGGAGACCGATCAAATGGGCTATGTATATTATGGTCGTTATCTTGAGTATTTTGAGGAGTCCCGAACGGAAATGATACGATCGCTAGGTTTCCCTTATACCGAGCTCGAAGAACTTGGAGTAATGCTGCCGGTGGTACATACCGAAGTGGATTATAAAGCCCCGGTTTTTTACGATGAGCTGATGCAAATTGATGTTTTATTGTTTGATATTCCTACGGTACGGTTGCAGACATATTATAAAGTACATACCGATCGTAGAGAACAGCCCCATATTATAGGTAACGTGGATCTTTGTTTTATGGATGAAGAAGATCGTAAGCCCTGTCGGGCTCCCGGACAATTTCTTGATCAGTTAACTGCCGCGACTAGTAACTGATGATATGCGAATTCGACAGCAAAAGCTCTATTTATTGATATTGATATTAAGCTGCAGTGCTGTTGCAGCTGCACTGGGCGGTGGGTTATTTGGGCAGTCAGTTTCTTGGCAATTTCAATGGCAACATGAAGCCTTTCAGCAATTATGTCATCAGCTGCCTAGCCGTTCGTTTTGGATAGCCGGTCAACCGATGGCCGTGTGTAGTCGATGCTTCGGAATATATGCGAGCTTTGCACTATCTTGGATTTTGATCCCTTTTATTGGATACCTGATGGGCATTAATATTAAGGGGAGTGCAACACTGTTAGCGATTGCTCTTATATCTAACATATTTGATGTAGCTGGGAATTTTCTTGGGTTTTGGGAAAATACATTGTTTTCTCGTTTCCTTTTCGGAGTAGGGATTGGCACCGCAGTCGTTATTTTTCTAATTGGTTATTTTATTAATGATTTAAATATAAAAAAGGAATATTGCTATGGATACAACAGAGCAATTAAATGAAACCGATAACAATTACTGGCCGTCAGTATTTATTTCAGGCGGTATATTTGGGCTAATATATTTTTTGCTGCCTGTTTTGGTGGGATATATGATTATTAATGCCAATCCTTCGGAAGCAATGAGTTCATTACTTATTACGGTGGTGGGCTTTTGTTTAGCTTGCCTGATCGGTACGCTGGGAGGATTTACGGCGGCATGGCATTATGCAAAAGAGTTTGCCGGACAGCTTGATCTGGGCAAAGGGGCATTAATAGGATTTATAACTGGCGTTATTATTGTCGTCGTTGAAGTGTTTGCATCACAGTTGTGGTCAGTAATAGATCCTGATTATATTCCAAAACTTCTTGAAAATTTGACTACAATGATTGGTAACTTGAATATTCCCGAAGCACAAAAGCAGATGCAAATCGATTCCATAGCCGGACAGTTTCAATCTTCAGATAGCTTTGGTTCGGTGTTCGTAAATTTGTTGATACAAGCGCCTATTTGGGGACTTCTTAATTTGATAACAGGTATGATTGGTGCCAAGATTTTTGGAATCGATGAACCGGAATTTTGACCGTAAGTTTCTTTCTAAATAGTGGCAGATAATAATTCAAAGCAATCTTCTCTGTACGGTAATTACCAATCATGGGTCCAGCGCAATGGTTTTGCGGATTGGGCACTGGCCTTAATTTGGATTGTTGTTGCTTTTGGGCTTTTTCAGCTTGTGGGAGGCATCGTTGGTGGTCTTTTAGTTATATCAGAGTATGGCGCTACTCCTAATCCTGCCGAAATGCAGGCACTGCTTGGCCAACACCCTGACTTGTTGATTATTGGCAATTCGATAGGACAAGTATTGGTTATGGGATTGGGCACTTGGTTCATCACAAAATTACATACCTCCGGGGAGACTCAACTTTCTTTTTTACGTTTTAACGCCGACAAAAATACTCCCAAAAATATAGGTCTGGCTGTAATACTTATTTTTGTCATTCAGCCTACTATAATGTTCTTGGCCTGGATTAATTCATTTCTTCCAGTCCCCGAGTTTTTTACTCAAATGCAAAATACCCAGATGAAGATGATTGAAAGTTTGTTAACCAGTGATCTTACTATTTGGGTGATGTTGTTTCATGTGGCCGTAGTTCCGGCTATTTGTGAAGAACTGTTGTACCGAGGTTATGTCATGCGCTCTTTCCAAAAAAACTGGGGCATTTTGGCTGCTATAATTGTTTCGGGTCTGCTATTTGGGATGTACCATGTTCAACTTAGTAATTTACTTCCTTTGGCCACGCTTGGGATAGTATTTGCATTCTTAACGTGGACCTCAAAAAGTGTTTATCCTGCAATTGTTGCCCATTTTGTAAACAATGCAGGTAGTGTTGTGATGGGCAAGTACTATCCTGAATCAGCCTTTGCAAAAATAGCGCCTGAAACATTACCACCTATTTTCGTTGTAATTCCCAGTCTGTTATTTAGTGGTTTTATTGTATATTTCATATACAAAAAATATACAATAAATACGGCCTAAGCCGGGAGTTATTATGTTTGACAGCTCAGACCCCAATGAAATAGAAGATTGGACTTGCGTTATGGAGGCTGGTACCGAGTATGAGGTAGAAATTGCCAAGAACTATTTGAATGAACTAGATATCCCCTCCAATATTCTCTCTAAAAGGGATTCTTCCTTTAGTGTAAATTATGGTGAAATGGGAATGGTTTATCTGTATGTACCAAATGAATATGAGAAGAAAGCCCGTGAAGCACTCGAGGAATTCGAGATTCCGGAGGATGCAGAAAACGAACAAGAATAAGACTGGTACTTGTGAGTGAATTAACCAAGCGTATTCTGTTTGCCGTTCCGGCGGCGTTGGTTTTTCTGATCCTTACTTGGTTGGGAAACTACTGGTTCGTGGGATTAGTGATTATTATATCCCTGTTTGTTCAGCGCGAAATGTCGATAATTATTGAAAGTGCAGGATTTAAGCCGGAAGAATTTTTTCCCTATACGATTGGCTTATGGATTTTATTAACGCCGTTTGTTGAACATGATTTGATCATTGGATTTGGAATACTGTTATTTTTTGTAGCTGTTCAGATATTCAAAACAAGTGACCGAGGATTAAAAGAGTTAATCAATACTTTTTTCTGTGGCATTTATGGGCCGTTGGGGCTGTTACCATTGATTTTAATCCGCAATATGGGGACTCCCGAAATAGGTTTTGTATTAACTATTAGTTTGCTGTTTATGGTCTGGGGTAATGATGTATTTGCATACTTTGGTGGAAAGGCGTTGGGGAAGAATAAAATGGCCCCTACCATAAGTCCAAATAAAACCTGGGAAGGCTTTTCTTTCGGTATTCTTGGAGCATTGGTTGGATTAGGATTAGTAATATATTTTGTGCCTTTTCAGTTGCCTGTCCCCATACTAGTCCTGGCCCCTGCTGCCGTATTTGTTAGTATCTTTGGTCCCATCGGTGATTTAACAGCAAGCCGGATGAAGCGTGCCGCAAAAGTAAAAGATGCTTCAGCTATATTACCGGGCCACGGTGGATTTTTTGATCGTTTTGATGCGCTTATTCTAGCAGCACCGGCTTTTTATGTGTATTTGTACTTTTTGCAAATGATGGGTTATGTCACACTTTAGACTTTTATGTGAACCACTGGAACTTGAGTTGGCCCATCCGTTTACCATCGCGCGGGGTACGAAAAAGTCGGTCAGAAATGTGATGGTAACACTTTCTGCTGATGGCTTTACTGGTTATGGTGAGGCAGCTCCCAATAGCAGATACGGCGAAGATGCGGAAAAAGTGTTGGGCTACTTAAAGAATATTCCTGATAATTTCTTTGACGATGTCCAATCGGCAGATGAACTGGTATCTAAGCTTGGAGACTATAACAGGTCTGTAAAATCTGCCCAAGCAGCAGTAGAAATGGCATGGCTCGATTGGTGGGCGAAGAGCAAAGGTCAGTCACTTTGGAGTCTTTGGCAAGCTCCGTCAAATTCGACACCTCCTACCTCATATACCATTGCTTTGGATACTATTGATATAATGCAGCAGAAGGTACAGGAAGCTAAAGAATTCCCCATCCTTAAAGTAAAGTTGGGTACTGATCGGGATCGTAAAATTATTGAGGCTATACGATCAGTAACTGATAAGCCTATACGTGTGGATGCCAATGAGGGATGGACCGATTTGGAAACGGCTAAAAATCATATTGCTTTTTTAGCTAATCAAAATATTGAGTTAGTTGAGCAACCCATGCCGTCGGATTTAGATAATCAAATGAAAGAACTTTATGATTGGTCACCACTGCCATTGATAGCTGACGAACGTTTTACAGGCAGTGAATCGCTGAGTGAAATTGCTCAAATGTTTGACGGTATTAATATAAAGTTGGCCAAAATAGGAAGCTTGACGAAAGTGAAAACGGTATTATCAGAGGCTTTAAAACAAGACTTACAAGTGATGGTCGGTTGTATGATTGAAAGCACCCTGGGTATTGCCGCCGGAGCACTGCTCGGAACGTGGGCAGATTATATCGATTTGGACGGTCATCTGCTTATCAGTGATGATCCATTTGAAGGGCTTGAACTTACCGATGATAAACAACTTTGCTTAGGGAATGCACCCGGTTTGGGCATCACCAAAAAATAATTACCGAGAGTTTTAAAACAATCAGTGATGGTTATTAAGGGAGGACTGCTGCTTTTGGGCTTGGATTAACACCAATCCACCAATACAGAGGAGCATAAGCACCGTATTACGGATGAGTGTAAATTCTAGTCCTGAGCCAAAACTGAAAGCACCAAAGCATCCGCAACTTGCTATATTCATACCCTGCAGGTAAAAATATCCTAAGATACTGGTAAATCCGGCAAGCAAAAGCAGAGCGGCTGTCAAAGTCCATTTTAAATATTTTTCCCAACAAAGGAATCCTACAATCACAAGTTCAGCGATGCTCAACGATATAACAATATGAGCCGCATATTCGATAACCCAGAAATAAGTGCTCGAAAGCAACCGCACTAAATCATAGTTCACATAGCCGCTGTCGATGAGTTTACCGATACCTGAAAATAAAAATACAGCCCCTAGGATAATTCGTATTGCCAATAGCGAATAACGTCGGTATGTTGACTGCATTGTAGATATATTTATTAACTTTCGAAATTATCGATTGTCTTTTAATGTACATGTAAGCAATTTAAAAATAGAACAATTTTATGGAAATTTTTATTACCGGAGCAACGGGTTTTATTGGATCATATCTTCGAACAATGTTATTGCGGCAGGGACATTTTTTAACAATCGTAACCCGGAATCCCGCAAGTTATGAAAATGAAAAGGCTAAAAATCAACGATTTATCTCTTGGGATGATGATTTAGTTACAGAAATGGATAAATCTGATGTGGTTATTAACCTGGCAGGTGCCCCTATTTTTGGGCGACGATGGACCCAGCAGGTTAAAGAGCAGATTTATAACAGTCGTATTGAGCGAACAGCAGATATTGCAGAAGCAATTGTGCAGGCGAAAAATCCACCAGAGTTATTTATTTCGGGTTCAGCTGCGGGTTTTTATGGTGATCGAGGTGATAAGGTAATTGATGAATCGGTAGGCTCAGGCAGTGACTTTTTGGCGCGGGTATGTATTGACTGGGAAGCTTCTGCTTCACCAGCGGCAGATGCCGGAGTACGACTGGTTCATCCCCGAATTGGGATTGCTTTGGAGCAGGAGGGCGGAGCATTAAAACAAATGCTGCCAGCTTTTAAGTTTGGTGTTGGTGGACCGGTAGGTACGGGTAAACAATTTTTCCCGTGGATTCATATGCACGATTTGTGCCGTGGCTTGATTTTTCCCATTGATAATCATGATCTGGAGGGGGCCTATAACTTGAATGCACCGAATCCGGTTCGGATGAAAAAGTTTGCTAATATTCTAGCTGAACAACTTCGTCGCCCGGCGTTATTTCGTGTGCCCGAATTTGTGCTGAAACTCGTGTTTGGAGAGGCAGCTAATCCCATTGTCAACAGTCTCCGATTACAGCCCAAGAAGTTACAGCAACATGGGTTTGAATTTCGCTTTAGCCATCTTCCCGAAGCGTTAGGAGATATTCTTTGACAATGAGCAGTTTCCGTTTTCAAAGTTAAAGTTGTTTGACTGATCACTGGTCACTGTTTTCACTGCCAAAGATCGTCCAGCACCGTAGGCCTTCTCTGGTTTGGGCCATTAGTTCTTTGTATCCGTCACCGTCAATATCTGCAATAATAGGATGTTGCATGCCTGATGTAGGAACTGAGTAAATTCGTTTTCCGCTTTGTACTTCCCATACATACAAGCGCCCAAAATTAGCTAGAGCTACTAAATCATCCTTATTATTACTATCAATATCAGTAATGAAGGGAGAGAAGGAGCTGGCAGCCGGCTGGCCCATATTTTGAGTAAACCGAAGTTGACCTTGGGTGTTCAACAGAAAAACTGATCCATTGGAGCTCATTGTTAATATCATAGGTTCGCGATACTGCTGCTCTTCGGTATTGACCGTCAGGTTATGTACCGATGGCGTGCCAAGTAATGGGCTGCCGGATGTATAAACAGCCTCGATGTTTGAAGAGTCAGAAGCTGTTTCCAAGACATTGAGTGAGTCTGCAAATAACTTCTTGGGTCCAATAGCGTAAAGATTTCCATCTGCGGCATTCCCGAGAATATTATTGTTATAAATTGCAGGTGATCCATTGAGGGATGCGTTGATAAATTTGGGGAAGTTTTTGCGCAGGCTTCCATCAGCTGACCAAGCGTATAATCCATTTTGGGAATTTGCTAGTACCGATGTACCGCCCGGTATTTCCTCAACCGCTGGGGTATGTATAATTTTTGCATTGGTGGTTACCGGCCAGCCGCTGATATCTTCCCCTCTACCGTTTAAGGCATGCAGTTTGCGGTTAGCTGTAGCAACTAATGCATTGGGCAGCCCATCTTTGTCAATGTCGTTCACGACTAAAGGAGCAGTGATTTTTTCGGACAGCTGGAATGGGAATTTTGGCAGTGGCTGCCCGTTGTCATTCCATCCGTACACTTTATTGCCGGCTGTTACGAGTATTACATTTTGGTTGGTAGAGTACCAGTCATAAACAGTGGGCGAACCAATGGGCTCGTCACTGCCGGTATTGCCCTGCATAACCACGGTGCCGTCTGCTGCAAGGGCGTACAGCTTGCCTGCTTTGGTGACAAAAATAATTTCTTTTTGTTCGCTTCCTCCGATATCAGCTAGTACGGGTTTGCCCGAGATGTCAGACCCTGTGGGGAATAGCCATTTTTCGCGATAGGGAGCATTTCGATCCTCAGTTTGAAAGGTTTTTAAATTAAAGTCCAAATTCTTTTGTGAGGAATCTAGCTTGGCAGACGCTGCCATTCTATCAAATTTCGAAGTGATGACATCCACATAATTATCAGGTGCCAAAAATGGTTCAATGAAAGGATAGAAATCTTCCGAAGTCACAAAGAGTCCACTGATTCGCTGGGGAAGGTCGTTTTTTATCTCTCGGAAAGATTGTTCATAGTACATTGTTCGCCGCCTGTTTCGATCGGACGAGATCATTTCTACTAATCCTTTTCGTTTAGATATGATGACCCCTTCTCCGGTCACATCCAGATAAAAGCTTTGAAAACCGCATAGTGGGCTTCCAATCATATTGGATAAGGCTCTGCTTTGAACAAAATATGTTCCCTCCCGTGGCTGAATATGTCCGGCATTGGCCAGTTCGCGGAGCCGTTTACGTAAGGTGCTGGCATCTTTTGTCTTTCGTACAAAAACATGTTCACCGGTAGTGAGAAAACCCGATTTGGCATAGGTTAGGAGCGCAAATTCGGAGCTCAAAGTGTTAGCAATGTTTGAATATCGCTGGTTATTTGTTAAGAAAAGAGAATCGAGCTTGGTTGTATCAGCCAGCGATCGCGGAGCTGCCGTTTGTGGAGCCATTCGAAAAAGACCAAAAGCTGCGACGTTAGAAGAAATATATTTGTCCAGAGAGATAGGAGCATTTTCGCTGGAGAAGGCCGCTACTATATCACTGGGAATGTTTTTGTTAAGTGGCAGTGTGCCTGAAAATTGAATATTTTGCTTCTCGCCTTCTGTGTTAATAGATAACAAAGTGGGTTTAGTTCCGTCGAGTGCTTTCTTGAGAAGTGGTCTATAGCCTACTTTAGTAAGCTGGCGGGCCCAACGATCCAGCGAAGGGGTGTTCATCACAATACGTCCCGGTGACAGGGAAAGACTATCAAGCTTGGCCCGTGGAACATCTCCTGTATAGGCGCGTATGGCTTCTTCAATGGCAAGGCTCGATTCTGATAATAGCAGGTTGTTCTTTAGCTGGGCAGCAAAAAGTGTTCGCTGCTGTAGGCTCAGCTTATGGATAATAATATTGCCAAAATAATACTCGTTTTGTGCAAATTTCTGGTAAAAATTTTCCTCAAGCTTTTTTAAAAAGTTATTAGATGTTTGGGTTATCCAAACCGTTTGAAGTCGATCTCCCGAGCCGGGATACAAGGTAATGGCATCAAGCGTGATGGGACTGGTAGCCGTAGAATCAATACGCGAAAGCAGGGGAATGGCCGAAGAGGTAATGTCATCAAGAAAAGGCGTGTATGAAGAACTGAGAACGGAGTTCAACGTGGCATCTTTGGCGGGAATTATGACAAATGAAGTCTTATCCGGTACGGCGGCAGGCCACGGCTGGTCCGGTAGTGATGAGCATCCGTAAATTAGGATCAGAAAGAATATTAGAAGACTAGAAAGTTTCGATTGATTCATGAATAGGCTAAATTTCTCGGTAATAAAGTTGCAAATTCGTTGTTATGTTTTTAGTGTTTTTAAATGGTATAACGGGCGGTATAAGGTAAGAATTATTACAAATAATGAGTTTTTTAAATCCATTTTTCTTCATTGGGTTGCTGGCAGTGGCTATCCCGGTGATTATTCATCTTGTTAATTTACGCCGTCCGCAAAAAGTGGCGTTTTCAACTCTTTCCTTTATCAAAGAGCTTCGTAAAAGTACAATTCGTCGCATCCGAATCAAACAATATCTGTTGATGGCCTTGCGTATGATTGCGCTGCTGTTCTTAGCGCTTGCATTAGCCCGTCCCTTTTTGCCTCCAACGTTAACTGGATCAACAAGTTCCGGAACGCCCAAGGCAGTGGCGATTATGATTGACAATAGTGCTAGTATGCAGCGCGTAGGCAACCGTGGGCCACTCATTGATCAGGCTAAGGGTATCGCTGAGCGTATTATCCAAAATGCAAATAGTGATGACAAGTTTATCATTGTAACGACCAATAAATCAACGGTTGGACAAACGGGATCGCTTGACAGGCAGGATGCATTGGATGCTGTTTCAGAAGTAACGGCGAACAATACAGGTCACTATACCAAGGAACAATTTGCTAAAGCCTATCGCAATGTGCAGAATGCTCCACAGTCGCAAGGGGTTGCTTATATAATTTCAGATGGGCAGAAAAGTCAGCTGAGCGATCTGGAAGAAATAGAACAGTTTTCAAAGACGGAAAAGCAAGTTTCGGTACAATTGATTACCGTTGCTGCAGGCAAACAACAGAATTTAGCTATCTCATCAGTCGAGATAAATAACCAAATGATAAGTCACGGTACTCCGGTATCTATAAGTGCAACCGTAGAAAATGTAGGAAGTACTGCTGCGGCTAATCAGTTTATTTCTCTGTCAGTAGAGGGTGAACGTTCTGGGCAGTATGAGTTTTCGCTGGAGGAAGGACAAACAAAAACATTTGAATTTAGTATTACCCCTGAAACGGCTGGAGATCTTTCAGGACAGTTAATTCTTGAAGGTGATCAGGTTGAATATGACAATCGGCAAAATTTTGTAGTACGAATTCCCAGCAAGCATTCGGTTTTGTTAGTAAGTGGTAAAAACAGCAATAGTTCTTTTCCCTCATACTTGTCGCCGGCGTTAGAAGCTGCCCGGGAAACGAATGCACAAGTTTCGTTTAAGGAAGAGTCGTCGTCCGAGGTCAACCCTTCACAATGGTCTAACTATGATGCTATAATTCTGGACGGTCTCAAAAATGTGCCTGAGTACTGGTTTAATAGCTTACAGCAATATGTACAGGCAGGCAATGGGCTACTGTTTTTCCCTTCCGAGCAGGGAACTATTGAAAACTATAACCAGTTTTTTTCGCTTTTTAATGCCGGTCAGTTTATTGATGTGTTAGGAGAGTATGGTTCTTTTAATCCCGTTACTAAAATGGCAGGAATAGAGGAGGGACATCCCGTATTGGATGATATTTTCTCTAAAAAAGAAGATGAAGAGATTAACATTGAAGAGTCGTCGCTGTTTTATTATTTCCGTCACCAAAATACTACGAGTGCTACAGGGCTGGATGTGCTCAAAGCAGATAACGGGGATCCTATTTTGACTGAGCAACGATTTGGAAAAGGTGTGGTGTTAATCGCATCTTTGGGTACCGATCCTGGCTGGTCTAACTTATCGGTAAACCCTATTTTTGCGCCACTCTTTTATCGCAGCACATTGTATGCCTCTAGCTCAGAGCGGGCAGGTTTGCAACAACATGTGTTGGGACAACCTTTTCAATGGACGTTTAATACGACTTCCTCGGAGATACAACTAACGCTCAACAATTCTGAATACAAAGCTGAAACCCAGCGTAAAACCGATGGATTGGAAATACGTTATGAGGGCAGAGAATGGGAGCCGGGGATGTTAACTATTGAGATGCAAGAAGGGAATCAGAATATCGGGGTAAATCAAAGTATAATGGAATCCCGTTACGAACCGTTATCAGAAGAGCAATGGCAGCAGTATTTTGGAAATGATGTCATCCAGAATAAAATTATCAGTGCGAATAATCTTTCTGAAAATGATTTTAGCCAAGAACTAAGTACGGCCATGTTCGGGCAAGAAATTTGGAACTGGTTTATTTGGATTGCTTTGCTTTTTTTACTGAGTGAGACTATTGTTGCCCGGCTCTATAAAGCAGAATCAATATCATAACTAATGTTAGGCACAGAGCTTAATATCATTTTTTGGTTTATCCTGGGAGCATTTACCTTGGGAGCTGCCGTAATGGCAACGGCTGCATTGGTTAATGTTATTCGCCTGCGCAATGTGCGTATCAGCTGGAAGGCAGGAAAATTATGGGGATATCCGTTATTTTCTACATTATTTCTGTCTTCAGTATTGCTGGTAGGTGTAGTTGCTTTACGCCAAGGAGGGATGGAAGAAATTATTATTGCCGGTGTCTATGGTTGGTTGGGCTTTTGTTGGTTTTCAACGAGTTTGTTGGCTACCAAACGATTTATTACCGATTACGGAATCGTCAAAAATGCTAATGAGCCTTCACAAACAGTAGCGTGGCACCAGATTCGTGATTTTGTAGTAAAAGAGCAGGATGACCGTGACACCTACATTTTTATTTATACAACTGATGAGATGGATGAACACCACAATTTAATTCGGCTGGAACTGGATGTTCCACACGGAAAGAAAGAATTATTCGAAAATTTGATTTCACATAAACTCGGTCGCCGAATTCGTTGTTATGTAGATAGCGATATTAACGTCGGGCAGTTTGAATGACGACTGTTTTAGATAATGTTAACTTTTTACCTGTACACATTTGTTTGAAGAGATAGAACATTCTAAAATTGCTGAAGAGCGAGCGTTGCTCGTGGGAATCTACGGTCCTGAAACGCCTCGAGTATTAGCAAAAGAACATCTTGATGAGCTGGCAATGTTGGCTCGTACCGCGGGTGGATTGGCCGTTGATAAAGTTTTGCAGAATCGCATGCATCCCGATCCTTCTACCTATGTAGGATCCGGAAAGCTTCGTGAGTTAAAAACAATGTCATCTGAAGAGCAGGCGTCAACGCTAATTTTTGATGATGACCTTTCTCCCACTCAGATTCGAAATATTGAAAAAGAAACTAAGTGTAAGGTGTTGGACCGCAGTGGGCTAATACTAGATATTTTTGCAAGCCGGGCTCAAACAGCGGCAGCTAAAACGCAGGTTGAACTGGCACAGTTACAATATTTACGTCCACGGTTAACCCGTTTTTGGACACACTTATCACGCCAGCAAGGAGGTATCGGTACCCGAGGGCCGGGTGAAACTCAGATTGAGATGGACCGCCGTATGATTGATAAGCGTATCGCTACGCTCAAAGATAAGCTTGACAAAATTGATCAGCAGCGCCAAACTCAGCGCAAGGGACGTTCCGACAAAGTGCGCATATCACTGGTGGGATATACGAATGCCGGCAAGTCCACCTTGATGAATACACTTACTGAAACTGAGGTACTGGTCGAAAATCGATTATTTGCTACGCTTGATTCCACTGTTCGGCAATACGAGATCGACAATCATGATGCTCTGCTTTCCGATACCGTTGGGTTTATTCGTAAATTGCCGCACGATTTGATAGAAAGTTTTAAATCGACGCTCGACGAAGTACGGGAATGCGATATTTTGTTACACGTCGTTGATGTTTCTTCACATTTAATTGAAGATTATATTGAAGTAGTTGAAGATACGCTTGCGGACATGGACGTTGACGGAAAGAAAAGTTTGCTTGTCTTTAATAAAATCGACCTTCTGGAGCCGAATCGTATTACTGAATTGAAGCGCGCTTATCCCGATGCCGTTTTTGTATCGGCGGAACGTAGTATTGGCCTCGGTGAACTTGAACAGCACATTCAGGATCTTATAGAAGAGGACTATGTAACGACCACGGAGCAAATTCCTGCAGCTAAGTACGAAGGCGTTGCTTTTTTGCATCGCAAAGCGAAAATTTTAGAAAAAGAGTATGTGGGTTCCGATATAAAAGTTACCTTTAGTATAGACAAAACCGATTTAAAGCGTCTGCAGTCAATGATTGGCAATAACGAATCGGCCGAATCGGTTGTATAGATAAACAAACGCAGGATAATATGCTGGTAAATAACTCTCTCATAACATCAGATGAAAAACCTTTAACCGGTACTCATACGGTTGAAGAAGTTGTTAAAGAGATGCAGGAAAGAGAGGTGACTACGTTGCCCGTAGTCAATAAAGCTACCCAAAAATTAATAGGGCAGGTTTCATTATCGTATCTTGAACAACAGGATTCCGACCAGCTACTTTCTGACCTAGAACTTGATGAGGCTGTTAAATTTTATATAGGTCAGCATATCTTTGAGGCTGCTCGACTGATGCTGCAGTATGAGGTACGCTTATTGCCAGTGGTTGACCAGGAGTGGACGTTTCAGGGTTTCATGATGAAGCAACAGGTGTTGGAGTCACTTTCCCGCATGCTTAATTTGGCTGAGTATGGATCTGTAATAACTGTAGAATTGGATCGTATTAATTTTTCTCTTTCAGAAATAGTACAGCTCATCGAAACAGAGGATGCCAAGATTTTAGGTGTTACTGTGGAGCGGCCCGATCAAAATGACCAGCAGTTTGAAGTTTCGTTTAAGCTGAACGTAAAAGATGTATCTCGCGTGGCGGCTGCTCTTCGCAGATATGACTATTCGGTGATTACACAATCGGGCAGTACAGTATTTGGGGAAGATTTAGAGGAACGTGCCGACGAACTTCTCAACTACATTGATATGTAATCGATTTGTAATTTTAAGATCCTTTCTTTTATTAGGGAACAAAATGACAATTCTTGGTATATTCAGTAATAACGCAGAACGCCAATAGGTTTTCCTCAAAATGATATATAAGCGCATTTTTTCGATTCTTTGTCTTTTGTGCTCAGTTCTCATTTCTCTCTCGTTGCAGGCGCAGGATATACAATCTTCTTCGGTAGAATATTATGAAAAGGGGCTTACACTTTTTGAAAACGGGTTGTTCGAAGAAGCAGCAGATGCGTTTGATACTTTTGTGAATCAGCAAAAAGATCATAATCTACGTTCGTCGTCAGGTTTTTATCTGGCCCGATCAAAAGCATATCTGGATTCGGTTAATACTCGAACCTATTACGAAAATTACATACGCAGCTATCCTCGAACGCAGTTTACTTCTCAATTACTTTTTGAGCTGGGAAACCGGATGGAGAATAATGACCAATATGGTCAGGCTATAGAACACTACCAACGAGCAATAAAGTTGGGGTTAAATGATGAGGCTGGAGCTCGCACTTATTACCGGCTGGCCGAGGCATCGGCAAAGAATGGACAAAATGTGCAAGCCCGTAATCACTTTTTAGAGCTTGCTGATAAATATCCTCGGTCGGAGTGGGCACCTAAGGCACTTTACGCACGAGGGCGATTATACCTGAGTGAAAATAAATATGACTCATCTACCGTAGCTTTTGAGACCCTGAAAAAAAGATATCCCAATAATGAAATGACCCGGCGTGTGGGGACGGCACTGGGCGAATCGTATTACCAACAGGGACGGTATGAAGAAGCGATTACAGCTTTTAAGGATGCACTACCAAATTTAGAAGGGGATCTTAAAACTAAAGCGGTTTATTTGATTGCTGAAAGTTATAATTATTTGAACAAGCTCGACCAGGCTTCAAGCTATTATTTACAGCATATCAATCGTACAAAAGGAACGGATGAAGAGTATACTGCACATTATGGCTTGGGATGGGTATATCACAAGCAGGAGATTTATCACTGGGCTTCTGATGAGTTTGGGAAAGCAGCCGAAGGATCAGGAAAGATATCACGCAAGGCACTGTATTATAAGGCTGTAAATGAGAAGCTAGGTTCTCGTTATCGGCAGTCGCTTGAGAGTTTTCGTACTTTTGGTGATCGTTTTAAGAAAGGTTTTTGGGTAGAAAAAGCTTACTACGAATGGGCGGTTACCGCTTATGAAGTAGGTCGATATTCCGAGGCTATAGAGGTGCTGCTTCCGCTGGTTCGCAGTGATGAATCCCTTGAATGGAAGAGCAAAATTTTTACGCTGCTCGGGGAATCGTATTTTGCTAATAAGGAGTACACCCGCGCATTACAGGCTTTTGATGAAGCAGAAAAAGTAACTGATGTTGATGATGCTATTAAGCGGCAGGCTCGTTTTCAAAAGGCATGGGTACAGTATAGCAATCAGGCTTATGAGCCGGCACAGTCAGCTTTTGAGAAAATTTATGATAATGCGCCAAATACTGATTTGGGAAAAGAAGCGCTGTTTTGGAGTGCCGATTCTTATTATAACATGAAACATTATGGTCCAGCCAGCTCACAGTATGCAGCTTTTATCGAGCGCTATCCCGATCATAAGTTAGCGGGTCCCGCGCATTATTCCCTTGGATGGAGCTATTTCAAGATGGGAAATTATCAAAAAGCGATACAGCCTTTTAAGACTTTTAGAGAAAATTATGAACCGCCCGAAGAGGCACTTTATCCCTATGATACTGACACGCAGCTTCGTATTGGTGATTCCTACTATGCCGTAGGTAATTATTCTGAGGCTATTTCAAATTATCAGAAAGCAGTTGGTGCCGAACCCGGGGGCGACTATGCAATGTTTCAGATTGCAAACAGCTACTACCGGGCAGAGAAGAGTTATGAAGCCGTAAAAACGTTCCGCAAGTTTTTACGCATCTATCCCCAGAGCCAGTTTAGCCAGCAGTCGCAATATAATATTGCATATATTTATCTGAATACGGAAAACTATTCGCGTGCCGTTGAGGAGTTCCAAACAGTCATTAATAAATATCCCAACACATCCTGGGCGGCTCGTGCGCAATATAATATCGGAGATGCCTATTACAACGCCGGGGACTATGAAAAGGCTATTTCCTCTTACAAGGAGGTAATGGAAAAATATCCCGAAAGCGAATACATCATTGAAGCCGTGAATGGCATCCAGTATGCGCAGCTGTCCGGCGGGAAGGCAGATTCCAGTTCAGCTGTGTTAGAAGATTTTTTAGCTGATAATCCACGCAGCTCGATGGCTGATCGCCTTCGATTTCGTCAGGCTGATACGCGTATGCAGACCGGCGACTACAAAGGAGCCATCAAAGAATTTCAACAGTACTTGCGGATTACCAACAGTGAAGAACTACAGCCGGATGCCCACTTTAACCTGGCAAATGCCTACGAAAAAACCGGTCAGGTTGAGAAAGCAGTACAGGAATATCAGATTATTGTGTCTGACTTTCCTAATTCTGAGCGGTCATCTTCAGCCTTAACATCATTGGGAGCCATAGCATCCCGCCGAGGCAATTACCAACAGTCGTTTGACTATTTTAAACAGCTTTCGCAGAAAGGAGCTAAATATCAGCAGGAAGCAAATATTGGTATGGGCAACGCACAGCTGCAGATGGAGAATACCGATCAAGCCGGTGGATATTACCAGACAGCACTGGATACAAATCCGAATTACGATCCTGCTAAAGTAGGGTTGGCAAAAGTGGAGATCCAAGAAAATAATTATAGCGAGGCTCGTAATCTTTTGTCCACGGTTGCTGAATCAAATACTACCGAAGTTGGTGCCGAGGCTCAGTACTTACTGGGGATGATTGCTCAACAGCAGCAGTCCTATGAAAAGGCGGTCAAAGCCTATGCTGATGTTAATGTGTTGTATAAAGCATTTGATGGATGGGTGTCTAAAGCTATGCTCAATCAGGCAAAATGCTATATCAGATTAAATAAACAAGGGGAAGCGCGCTCAACGCTCAATACGTTAGTTGATAATTATCCCGATACACCGCAGGCTGGAGAGGCTCGAAAATTATTGAATGAAGAGTAGTATGGATAAAGAAGTTCAACCTGCATCAGTTCTCAGAGGATCGCCGAGTTTGCCGGCCGATAAGTCTATTTCGCACCGGTCGGTTATCTTTGCTTCGTTGCATCAGGGGCATTCAACGATCACCAATTTTTCGACCGCCGCTGATCCACACAGCACTATTTGCTGTATGCGTAGCTTGGGGGTAAATATTCAAGAGAAGGATCACAGTATTAAAGTAGAGGGCGTAGGTCGTGATGGACTAAAATCCCCAGATGAAGATTTAGATTGTGGTAATTCCGGTACCACTATGCGTCTGCTTAGTGGCATTATTGCCGGTGCGGGTACCACTGCCCAGCTGATTGGGGATAAGTCGCTCTCGTCCCGAACGATGCAGCGTATTATCGATCCGCTTACGGATATGGGGGCACAGATTGATGCCCGCGATGGCGATTTTGCCCCGTTGCATATTCAGCGTAATGGTAAACTACAACCATTGCATTTTCCGTTGCCAATACCCAGCGCACAGCTTAAATCATGCGTGTTATTGGCTGGTTTGTTTGGGGATGATCCCACAACTGTTATTGAAACCTTGCCCAGCCGGGATCATACAGAGCGGCTATTACAGCTTGATATCCAAGAGCAGAAGGATAAAAAAATTATTCACTCTTCCCGTGCTGATAATATACCGGCACAATCGTATCGTATCCCAAATGATTTTTCAGCAGCTTCATTTTGGCTTGTGGCCGGGGCCGTTCATCCCGAAGCAAAAATTTCGATGAAGGCGGTGGGTATGAATCCCACACGAAATGCCGCGCTGGAAATATTGAAGAACATGAATGCCGAAATTACGGTCTCTGATAGAAGAAAGGAAGGAGCAGAGCCTGTCGCTGATATTACTGTTTCTTCATCGCAGTTACAGCCTGTTGATATCACAAAAGAGATGGTGCCTAACTGTATTGATGAAATCCCTATTCTGGCTGTTGCTATGCTGTTTGCAGATGGGACTTCAAAAATAACCGGGGCTGAGGAACTTCGCCATAAAGAAACTGATCGCTTGGCGGCTCTGTCCGATATTTTGAAAAAAGCAGGAGCCAGTTTTATGGAATTTGAGGATGGTATCGAAATTCATGGTAATCCTGATTTTACTCCGCAGCAAGGGAGCTTTAGCAGTGAGCATGATCACCGTATTGCTATGTCGGCCGCAGTATTGAGTCTGATGGGAGAGCAACCGTCGCAAATAAGCAATGCCGCCTGTACAGATATCTCTTATCCCAACTTTTGGGATGACCTGCAATTGCTGACGAATTGGTAAGCATATCCGCAAATCTGACAAATACTTTTTGTTCATGACGCAATAATGCCAATACGTCATAAATATATCCAGCCTATCAAACTTGGCATTGTGATTGCTCATATAATAGTGAACATAAATTGACGGATAAGCTTATGAATGAATTTACCATTGATATCGAAAAGCAACTGACCCAATTGGGGAATGATATCCAAGACTTTGTAGAACGAATTGTTCCACTGGAAGACCAAGGATACGATTTTTCCCCGGTCTGTGATATCATTGAAAGCAGCGATACGTATGTGATTAAGCTGGACTTACCGGGCTTATCCAAAAAAGAAATTAATATTGCGCTTAAAGAGCATGTGTTGACGGTTAAAGGGGAACGGGTTGAAGACCTTGATGACGATGAGACTTTTCGCCGGCAGGAGCGTTCCGTCGGTGTATTTTCACGGTCTTTTGCTTTGCCCGAGAATGTAAATACCTCAGAAACAGATGCTCTTTTTCGAAATGGTGTACTTAAAATCACCATGGCCAAATCGGATGAGGTGAATGATTCAACCTCCATCCCGATAAAGTGACTTTAAATATGCTATCCCGGGCCGGAGTGCTGAGCTTGCTCAGTATCTTTTCGGGATCTTACAAGAATTGAACAGAAAAAATTAACAACTAATAAAAAATAATAGATAACTATTATGGGAAAGATCATAGGAATAGACTTAGGTACCACCAACTCCTGCGTTGCTGTAATGGAGGGGAACGAACCCTCCGTTATTCAAAATTCTGAGGGAGGTCGTACAACCCCATCGGTTGTCGCTTTTTCCAAAGAAGGAGAACGACTGGTTGGTGCACCTGCTAAACGACAAGCAATTACTAATCCGGAGAAAACAATTTCTTCGATTAAACGCTTCATGGGACGGTTTTATGATGAAGTGAAAGAAGAGGCTCATCAGGCTTCTTACGAAATCGTAAAAGGTGACAATGATACGGTACGTGTTCAAGTTGATGACCGTGAATATGCACCCCAAGAAATTTCGGCAATGATACTGCAGAAAATGAAGCAGACCGCCGAAGAATATTTGGGTGAAGATGTTACAGAAGCGGTAATTACCGTTCCTGCATACTTTAATGACGCGCAGCGAAAGGCTACTAAAGAAGCGGGCGATATTGCTGGCCTTGAAGTAAAACGTATCATTAACGAACCTACAGCTGCATCACTTGCCTACGGACTTGATAAGAAGGATGAGGATCAGACCATTGCCGTTTACGACCTTGGTGGTGGTACTTTTGATATCTCGATTCTGGAACTGGGCGACGGCGTTTTCGAAGTACAGTCCACCAGCGGAGATACACACCTCGGCGGTGACGACTTCGACTCTCGTTTGATCGACCACTTGGCCGACGAGTTCAAGAAAGAAGAAGGTATTGACCTTCGCGAAGATCCGATGGCTATGCAACGATTAAAAGATGCGGCGGAGAAAGCTAAAATTGAGCTTTCAAATTCACAGAAGACAAATGTAAATCTGCCGTTTATTACTGCCACTGATTCTGGTCCCAAACACTTGAATATTGACATCAGTCGTTCTGAGTTTGAGAAAATGGTTGATGATTTGGTAGAGAAAACGTTAGATCCCTGCCAACAAGTGCTCGACGATGCCGACCTTAGTAAAAATGATATTGATAAAGTTATCTTGGTAGGCGGATCCACCCGCATTCCTAAGATTCAGGAAGTTGTCAAAGATTTCTTTGGCAAAGACCCAAGTAAGGGAGTAAATCCTGATGAGGTTGTTGCAGTTGGTGCTGCCATCCAGGGAGGTGTAATGTCTGGCGATGTAGATGATGTAGTACTCCTCGATGTTACGCCACTTACGCTTGGTATTGAAACACTGGGCGGCGTTTCTACAGAACTTATTGAGGCAAATACGACCATCCCAACCAGCAAGACAGAGACATTTTCTACTGCTGCTGATAACCAGACCAGCGTAGAAATTCATGTTCTGCAAGGTGGACGTGCCAAAGCGGAAGACAACCGAACGCTCGGCCGGTTCCACTTGGACGGTATTCCGCCAGCACCTCGAGGCGTACCTCAAATTGAGGTAAGTTTTGATATTGATGCCGACGGTGTGCTGGATGTTAGTGCCAAGGATAAAGGTACAGGTAAAGAGCAAAGCATCCGTATCGAGGCTTCTTCCGGATTGTCTGAAGAAGAGATCGAGGATATGAAAGAAGCTGCCGAAGAACATGCTGAAGAAGATGAGCGTATTCGTGAGCGTACTGAGAAGCTGAATAAAGCTGACAGCCTTGTCTTCTCTACACGCAAGCAGCTTGATGAGCATGAAGATAAAATTTCCGATGACAACAAAGAGAAGATTGAAGCCGCACTTGAGAAAGTGAAAGAGCTCCATGAGGAAGAAAAAGTTGAGGAGCTGGATGATGCAATGGAAGAACTGAATGACGCATGGTCTGAGGCTTCTCAGGAAATTTATCAGGATGCTGCACAAGGACAAGGTCAACCAGGACCCGGAGCAGCCGGACCCGGCGGACCTGCCGGCGCAGCAGCGGCTGGTGCGGCACCCAATAACGGAGCCGAATCAGCACAGTCTGAGGAAGCTGACGAAGAAGATGAAGACGCTGTTGATGCTGATTTTGAAGTTGTCGACGAGGAAGAAGACAACGGATAATTAGTTTCAGCTGATATTAACAAAAAGCCTTCCACCATAGCGGTGGGAGGCTTTTTTTATTATTTTTCTGTTTGCATCAGTAGCTTTGCTGCAGATAGATCGCGGTTTTCAAGGGTTTACTTTGTAATGACCGATTGGTATCAAAATGTTAGGTGTGTTGATGCTAAACTCTTATATTCAGTTAAATTTTGGCCAATACTTTTTCAGTGAACAGCACTACCCTCGAAACAGATTTTTGTGTTATCGGTAGCGGAGCCGCAGGCCTGCATGCAGCCCTGCATGCCAGCGAATACGGTAGCGTTACGGTCGTGACCAAATCGCGCCTAGAAACAAGTAGTAGCTACTGGGCTCAGGGAGGTATCGCAGCTGTATTAAATAATGACGATAGTTTTCAAAGTCATGAAGAAGATACCTTGGCAGCTGGTCGTAATTTCTGTAACAAATCAGCTGTGGATGTACTCGTCAAAGAAGGGGCCCGGCAGGTACAACAGCTCATTGATAAAGGTATGCCTTTTGATCGGACGAACGGTCACCTTGATCTTGGCCTCGAAGGCGGGCATACCAATCGGCGCGTACTTCATGCCAACGGTGCGGCGACAGGCAAGGCATTGGTCGAATTTTTGATTGAGCGTGTTCGCAAAAAATCGAATATTCGCATTCTGGAAGAAGCTTTCGTTTATCAGATTTTAACAGATCGAGAAAGATGTTCCGGAGCACGAGCTTATTTATATCAACAGGATCAGTTGATAACGATTCAAAGTCCGGTGACGATTTTAGCCTCCGGCGGATATTCGGGATTATATAGTCGGACCACAAATCCCCATACTTCCACCGGAGATGGACTCTGGTTGGCCTATAATGCCGGAGCGGTACTGCGGGATTTAGAGTTTATTCAATTTCATCCTACCGCCTTTTATGCCGAGGAGGGGTCTAGCTTCTTAATTAGTGAAGCTTTGCGCGGAGAAGGAGCTCGTTTGTATAATCAAGCCGGTGAACGGTTTATGGGAGCGTATCCTCAAAAAGAGTTGGCACCCCGTGATGTAGTAGCACGACAAATATTAGATCAAATTCATAAGCAGGATGAGAGTTACGTCTTGCTGGATGTAAGTCATCTCGATGCGGATGTGCTTAGAGATCATTTCCCAAACTTATTGCAAAAGATTGCTAATCAAGGTATTGATGTTACTGAACAGGGTATCCCTGTAGCTCCTGCCGCCCATTATTGTATTGGAGGTGTAGCTACTGATTTGAATTCGAAGACCTCAGTTAATGGATTATATGCCTGTGGTGAAGTGGCCGCCAATGGTGTACACGGGGCCAATCGATTGGCTAGTAATTCGTTACTCGAATGTTTAGTGTTTAGCAAGCGGGCTGTTGACCATGCAGCAAGTTGGGGAGTAGAAAAACCAAGTATGGTTTCCCCTCATTCTTTTGATATTGATGATCATTTTGCTGAACAATTTTCGGATGTACAACAGCAAGTATCTGCATTATTAACTAAATATATTGGCATTGAACGTCACGCAGAAGGTATGAGAAAAGCATTGCAGGCGATTCGTAATATACAGAGCAGTCTTTTCTCAGATGAGCATGAATATTATGGAATACGGGCACGAGGAATGCTACACATAGCAGAAATGATTGCATCTGCGGCACTTCAGCGCCAAGAAAGCCGGGGTGTGCATCAGCGCAGTGACTTTACTTCCCCGAGTAATAGCCAAGCGCATATCGAGTATCAAAAAGAAAATCCCCAGCTTGTATCATAAAGTATGAAGGAATTAGCAGTACATAATATTGACGAGCAGGCATTAGAAACACTCATTGCCCGAGCATTTGAAGAAGATATTCGTAGTGGAGATGTGACAACTGATTCCATCGTCAATCCGCAAAAACAAGCTAAGGCAGTTTGGCAATCAAAAGATGAAGGCATCGTGGCCGGATTGCCTGTTGCGCGTATGGTATTCCAGAAGCTGGATAGTAATTTAGAATGGTATCCGGTGGTAGAAGATAGTTCTTTAATAAAACCGGGAGCAGATATTGTAAAAATACAGGGGCAGGCACGAGCAGTACTCACGGCTGAGCGCATTGCACTAAATTTGGTACAGCGGATATCGGGCATCGCGACGATCACCCGGAAATATGTTGAAGCAGTTAAAGAATATGACACCCAAATTTTAGATACCCGTAAAACAGTGCCGGGTCTGCGTACGCTGGATAAATATGCTGTTGCGGCAGGAGGTGGGGGGAATCACCGGATGGGATTGTTTGATTTAGCGATGATCAAGGATAACCATATTGTTGCCGCCGGAGATATTGCAAAAGCAGTTAAAAACGTACGAACCAACAATCCAGAGATACGAATTGAAGTAGAAACCAAAACTCTTAATCAAGTAAAGGAAGCCCTTGATGCCGGAGCTGATATTATTATGTTAGACAATATGAATATTGATCAGATGTCCGAAGCAGTACACTTAGTTGGAGATTCTGCCGAGACTGAAGCTTCTGGTGGTATTACGCTTGAAACAGTGGCGAAAGTGGCTGCAACTGGCGTAGATTTTATTTCTGTAGGAGCATTAACACATTCGGTTGCGGCTTTTGATATTAGTCAGCAATTACAAGAAATTTTTTAAAAGAAGGTTCAAAAATAGTTTAACTATGGCTACTAAGACAAAGACAGAAGAACTCGTTGATGAGATTCAAAAACTAAAAGAAGAGCGCAATGCTCTAATTTTGGGCCATAATTATATGGTGCCCGAAGTACAGGATACGGTCGACTTTCTCGGCAGCTCACTTCAACTAGCGCACCAGGCGGCGGATACAGACGTTGATGTAATTATATTTTGTGGCGTCCATTTTATGGCTGAGACGGCGTCTATTATTGCTCCGGATAAACGAGTGCTGATTCCCGATCTGGATGCCGGATGTTCGTTGGCCGACAGCATTACGGTTGAGCAGCTTCGCGAATGGAAAGCTCAACATCCCGATGCGGTGGTTGTTTCATATGTAAATACTACCGCTGCGGTTAAAGCCGAATCTGATTATTGTTGTACTTCTTCTAATGCCGTTGATGTAGTAAATAGTATTTCTGAGGAAAAAGAAATTCTTTTTCTGCCTGATAAATTCTTGGGTGGATATGTCGAAATGGTTACCGGACGTGATCTTACCATTTGGGACGGTGCATGTCATGTACACGAAAAAATCGGGGAAGTGAATCTATCCGAAAAGCAAGAGGAACATCCCGAAGCTGAAATGCTGATTCATCCCGAGTGTGGCTGTTCTACTTCATGTATGATGAAATCTGCCATGTATTTTGATTGTGAAGATGGACATATCCACTCTACCGGCGGAATGCTGGAGCAGGCACAGAAATCCGATTCGGATGAATTTGTAGTAGCTACAGAGACCGGCATTTTGCACCGTATGCGCAAAGAGAATCCCGATAAAAAATTCCATCCTGCCAACGAAGATGCAGTTTGTGAATATATGAAGATGATTACGCTCGAAAAGCTGCATGATTCGCTTAAATATGATCAGCACGAAGTAAAAGTGCCTGAAGAGTTAGCTAAGAGAGCTCATTTACCTATCGAACGGATGCTGAGTATTGCGTAGTAAGTAATGTGTATTTTCTTATCTTAGATAACACTCATTGCAGTTGCCACTAATACGCACTATGCAATACGAATTATGAATATCTTAGGTATCGAATCTTCTTGCGACGAAACAGCAGCCGCTGTTTATACCGATGATGGGCTCCAATCAAATATTATAGCCTCTCAGGCGGTGCATGAGCAGTACGGTGGAGTTGTGCCAGAGCTGGCTTCCCGTGCCCATCATAAAACGATCTGGCGGACTGTACAGCAAGCGATTGATGAAGCAGGTATCACTCTTTCTGATGTTGACGCCGTTGCTGTGACACAGGGGCCGGGCTTGATGGGATCGCTGTTAGTCGGGTTATGTTTTGCAAAGGGAGTATGTTTATCACGAGATATACCGCTTTTGGGTGTTAATCATATGGATGCGCATATTTATGCCAATTTCATAGATGATACCCCGAATTATCCGTTCGTATCACTTACAGTATCCGGTGGACATACCCAACTTGTGCATGTCAAAGATACTTTTGATCACCAGTTGCTGGGGCAAACGCGTGATGATGCGGCTGGTGAAGCTTTTGACAAGATTGGTAAACTGCTGGGGTTGCCTTATCCAGCGGGACCGGAAGTTGACAAACGTTCTCAGCATGGAGATTCCCGTTTTCATGATTTCCCCCAGGCTATGCTCGACAATAATTTTGAGTTTAGTTTTTCGGGGCTCAAGACTGCGGTTAAATATTTTTTGGAGGACCAGGAAGACCGCCAACAATTTTTAGATGATCACCTGAATGATATTTGTGCCAGTGTATCCCGTGCAATTACTGATGTGTTGGTCAAAAAGTTGCGTAATGCAGTGGAGCATACAAAGGTAGAATCAATAGTGTTAGCGGGAGGGGTTTCAGCCAATTCCATGCTTCGATCGAAAGCAGAAGAGCTTGCGGCTGAACAAGGTGTTGAGCTTTATATCCCCAAGTTAGCTTACTGTACCGATAATGCAGCAATGATAGCTATAACCGGTCACATAATGGCCGAACAAGGGATGTATGCAGATATGAACTTGCAACCGTTTGCAAGTTTAAGCAGATAGAAAGCCTAAAACTTAACGTAACCAGAAAACGTTAAATTTTATATTACTGAAATTTCTTTGAGGCTTCTACTGCCAACTGATCTACTCGCTCATTCCGCTCATTTCCGGAATGCCCTTTTACCTTTATCCATTTTACAGTATGGGGTTTCATGGCATCAAGTATTTCTTCCCAAAGATCCCGATTTTCAACTGGTTTTTTATCAGCTTTTTTCCATCCGCGTTTTAGCCATGCGTCAATCCATCCCTGTTTGAAAGCATTAACAATAAGCGCACTGTCGCTGTGAATTTTAACTGTGCATGGTTGGTTAAGGGCATTCAGCGCCTCGATGACGGCGCGCATCTCCATACGGTTATTAGTAGTGTGTGATGCTCCGCCACTAAGCTCTTTTTCCTCGCCATTCCACTGTAGCAATGCGCCCCATCCGCCGGGACCTGGGTTTCCGCTGCAGGCACCATCCGTGAATACAATGACCGTTTTTGGAGTTTTTTTAGACATATCGTTGGGTAATAGGGGCTAATTTATTTTTAAGATTTTCGGCTGATGCAGCAACATCTTGTTGCCAATTTGCGGTATCGTTGCCGGCATAAATAATGCTTCTGCTGGAATTGATGAGCGGGAGCCCATTGTGATTCTCTAGCGTATTGGCAAGGGCATTGATGGACCCCCCTTGCTTACCCACACCCGGAATAAGTAATGGTGCTTCGGGAAAGGATGAGATTACGGGTGTTAATTGCTCAGCTTTTGTTGCGCCCACAACCATGCCAATAGAAGTATCGCTTTTTCGTTGTTTTTCCTTCAACTGATTTGCAATTACTTCTGATACTGTTTGTCCGGATGAAAGCTTACGAAGCAAAATATCTTTCGCCCCGGGATTGGAAGTCAACGCAAGTACGTAAATTCCTTTAGATGACTCTTTAAGAAAAGGATCCAGTGTTTCAAAGCCCATTAGCGGGTTAAGAGTAAGGGCATCTATTTTTTTACGGTTCCAAAATGCTTTGGCATAGTGTTCTGCCGTAGAGCTGATATCGCCGCGCTTGGCATCGGCAATGACAATTTTATCATTGGGAATATGCGATAAAACTTTTCCAAATGTTGTCCACCCTTCGCTGCCCAAAGCCTCAAAAAAGCCGAGATTTGGTTTGTAAGCGGCACAATGTTCGGTGGTGACATCAATTACCGTTTTGAGAAATTGCTCAACTTGCTGAGCCGGTGGAATCTCTTTGTCGGTGATTGCATTTGGAAGTAAATCAAGATTAGGATCAAGCCCCACACAAAGGGTGGATTTTGCCTGACCAATGGCTTTGCCAAGTTTTGATTTGAAATTCATGTATAAAGTATTTTTTCAATTCAGCGGAAGATACAAACTGCATTCAGGTATTCGAAATTTGGCAGGGAGGGATTTTGATTAATTGCTCAAGCGTTGCTAATTGAGATAGCGTACTGGCATCTTTTAAGAGAGATAGTACCGTAATTTTAATTTCAGCCAAGTGAGTAATTGAAAGGCAGTGCCATTTTAACCACTGCAAGGAATCCCAGATTGGTAAATAAAAAAGGCAGATGTCATTATAACATCTGCCTCCTAAAGATAATTAATGTCTATACGGTTATGATCCTCCGCTTTGCTGGCTCACACAATTACCGTCACAAAGTTGTACACTCGGTAGATTTAGTACATCTACTTTTGGAATGTTGGCGTTAAATTCATTTTCAATAACGGTAATGATTTCATTTGTGAGGATACCGTTACCCCGGGGATTAGGATGGATCCCATCCAGTGATAGAACTCCACCGGGAGAAAAATCGGGAGCCAAATCAACACCGTCAACCGTAATGCCCGGACTGTCGCCGGGTGCAAGGCCAAACATATCAGCAAAAGCTCCTTTCGGTGCATTGGTGTTATATAGGGCCAATCGGTTACCGTATGAGTTTACAGCACTTTGAATGTATCCATTAAATGTTCCGCGTTTTTGCTCGATTTGTTGTTGCTCGGTCAGGGTTAGGTAACATTCATCACCTGCTGCTTGGGTACAGGGAAGGGGTTCTTGTACGCTGGCTGGCTGATATCCCAAAGGCGTTATAACGCCAATTGTTTCCGGACGTTGGTTCGATGGGTTTGCTTCTTGTCCCAGAGCAGAACCTGTTGGCAAGGTTACAAGTTCGGGTTTGCCATTAACAACAGTTAACGGGCGTGATTGTTCATAAGGTACTAGTGCTGCTCTTTCTTGAGCAGTGATGACATTCATTGATTGTAGTTGATCGAACTCATCTTCCAGATCGTCAAGACTGGGATCATTCACTAAAATAGGGTTTGCGCCCTGTTGGTAATGAACTTTTCGGGCGTCTATTTCGGCCTGTGTATGTGGAAAATTAGCTGCTACTGCATCAAGCACAGGGTTAAGCTGTTGGTCAAATTTCTGGTCAAGCTGTTGGGCTTCTGTTGATCCCAATTCTATGGCATTATATGGTACGGCTCGGAAATAGGGGAGACCCAGGAATGGCGGAATATTGACTACTACTCCTTTTGCTTGTGTGTTTCCCATCAGGTTGTTAACTACGCCGTTAAATCGTGTTTGGAAGTCAGAATTAGAGGTAAGTATAGCAGGATTTGATGCACCGCTAATGGCATATCCCAGTACATCATTGTTGCCAATCCAGAGTGTAAAGAATGTGGGCTGAGTGCTGATGGCATCCTCAAGTATGGTAGAAGAGCCCGGTGCAGATGCGAAACGTTGATAATAGGGGTTAAATGCGGGATTAGATGGATCGTCTGGACCGCCGGTAGCTGATGTAAGCAGTTGGCCTACTGTAATGCCCGGTACACCAAAGTTATCCAGTGCGCTTTTGTCTCCGGTAAATGCTGTTGGCAGTTCCCCGTCTAATGTTGGGGATGGGGCTTCAGCTTGGGTATCGAGCTTAAATCGGCCTAATATAGGACCTCCCTGCGTAGTAGCAGATTGGTTATAACCCCGCTCCGAGTTAATGTCAGGCTGATTAAATTCATCGGGTGCTCCAGCCAGCGACAGCTTATCTGCCAGTAGGGCGGGGATGGAGTTTTGTTGTCCCAGATTATAGAGTGCGCCGTCCATGAAGCCGGCTGTCAGCGAATTACCAATAGCTACATAGTTAGAAAAATCGGCATCTCCTGCATCAGCTGTAACTTGGTCAGGTACAGGATTTTCTTCGAGGCGATCGTTAGTCAAGGAATCAGTCTGGCCTTCGCATGCAGAGATGAAGAGCGCAGCGCCGATAATAAATAACGTAGTTTTTAGAAAAGATTTCATAGTTGTAGATATTAGTTCAGAAATTGATCAAATGTGAAAGAAAGCAGGTAAATAGCGCCGATTCGCGGGTTTCCAATCGACGTAGTATATTTTTGATTGAGGATGTTACTCCCGCTTAATTTAATGCGCGTATTATATTTTGACAGGGTGTAACTCACCTGCGCATCAAGTGTTCCATAGGAATCTACAATGCCGGAACCATAAGAAGACTCCCAGAGAAAGGCATCTTGCCAGCGATATACTACATTAAAGCCTACATTATCGGTAAGCTTACGATTTTCGACCTTTAAATTATATCGCCATTCAGGGGTATTATAGCTTGCGCGGAATCCCTGTTGGGTAAGATCCTCTTGGGATATTAGATCGTTGTAGGCAACATTACCGCCAATCTTGTAGCCTCCGTTAAGTGCATATTCCATCTCAACGGCAAATCCCTGTGATTCCACTGTGCCATCTGCGTTTACATCATATCCGTAGCGTTGTGTAGGTACGGTTTGATTGATGATGGCATCTTGTCCGCTATTGCTATTTGGATCAAAAGAACCGGGATCTTGTCGTAAACCATTGGGGATAGCTTGTGTAAAGTCAATTTCGGCAATAAAATCAGAATAAGAGCTGTAGTAATAATAAGCATCAACAAGCAGGCGGTCGGCAATAAGCGATTTATATCCTACCTCGTAGGTGCTTACTTTTTCAGTTTTAAGGTCTTCAAATTGCACGGGTTCTAGCAGGCCACGCGCAGCAGAGGCACTTTGTCCCTGGTCTAGTGCATTACGGGCGGCTAGAATGCTTTCAGTGGAATATACTGTATTAGACTCGAAATTATACCGTTCCCGAAGTTTGGGATTGCTCCCGATCAGGCGACGGTCAACAACATCCAGATCAATAAACTGGGTTTGAGTTGTGGGAATGCGGAAACCGCGCTGGAATGAACCGCGGATATTGTGATTACCGGCAATAGTGTAAACCATCGAAATACGGGGTGACAGTTGTCCCTCAAAATATTCGTTTTTATCATATCGAATAGAACCCTGAAGGTCGAGTTTTTCATCCAGGATATCTTTTGAAAGCTGTAGATAAGCGCCAAACTCGTCTATATTAAATTCTTCCCCATTGTCTTTGAGAGCAAAGAGGGTTCCATCTGACTTTAGATCATATCGCCTTATATTACCGCCGGCAATGACTTCGATTTTAGACGGATCAATAAGATCAGCGAAATTATACTGGGTTTCAGCGTGAATAAGACCAGATTCATCCAGGAATTTTGCTCCACCTTGCGAAATAGGGGTATCCCTAAATTGATTAAATAGATTTTGAAACTTTGGAGTACCCGGTTTGGGCTGAGCCTGATTACCTTTTACCCGTGCCTGGGCGTGGGCTTGTTCAACCGTGGCTCCCTGAGTTCGGGCATTTGCAAAGGCACCTACATAAGCGGGGATAAATGTTTCAGAATTAATAAGGCTTCCCATCGTGTTAGCAGCGTACGTATTACCGGCATCCTCACGTGTCATATATGCGCGAACAAAGAAATTTTTACTTGTAAGCTCTGTTTTTGCTGTCCAAATGCTAAAATCATCAAGCACAAAACGGTCATTGGCGGTGTAAACCGTGCTTCCCTTTCCATAATTAAATTGGCCCAAGAGCTCAAGATCATTGGTTAGCCGATAGTGAAGAGCTCCGCCTAATTTCAGGCTTTTAGCAGTATTATCAACAAAAGATGATTCAGTAAAACCGGTTGGAGTAAAGGCTCCGGCTTCGCCATCGGGCAGTAATGAGCGGATAGCTGAAAGTTGCGCAGCTTGGGGGCCGCCATTGGCAATAACCTGATCAGCTACGCCTCCAACGGTTAAGAGTGGTTGTCCATATACATTCACACCGTCATACACACGATTGCCGTTTCGCGAAGTTGCTCCTCGTTCTACAATACCTTGTGCTGCAGAGCTACGGTCACGGGTATCTTGGGCAACAAAATCTTGGGCCCGTAGATACGAGAACGTTAATTTATACCCTAGTTTGTCATTGATAACATCAGCGTACCGTAGTGAATAATCTTGGTAAATTGATGGGTCTTCTACCTGGGAATCTACATGATTAGCACCGGTGGTCACGTTGACGGTGAGTCCCTGATAGTCAAACGGACTTTTACTTTTAAGCAGCAAAATTCCGTTAATGGCATTAGGCCCATACAGAGCCGAGGCCACGCCGGGAATAAGTTCAGCACTTTCCAAATCAATATCTGAAATTCCAACCACATTACCCACGGGAAAGTTGAGTCCGGGAGCTTGGTTATCAATTCCATCAATAAGCTGGACAAAACGGTTATTACCATTAGCACCAAAACCACGCGTATTGACAGAGTTAAAGGTAATACTTTGCGTACTAAAATCTACGCCTTTTAAATTAGCCAATGACTCATAAAAGCTGGGAGAAGCCGATTGCTGTATACCGATAGCATCAATTTTTTCAATTGCTGCAGGTGCCTCCAGCCTATTTTCTTTGACCCTGGAAGCAGAAACTACAACTTCGTCACCTAGAACGGAAGCTTCTTGCATTTCTATTCTAAGATCAGAAACAGAGTTTTTTTCAATAGTGATTTCCTGCGTTTGAAATCCAATAATGCTTACGACCAATACAAGCGGAGGGTCTACACTTGCTGATAGTGAAAATTCACCATCTGCATTGGTAGAGGTGCCGATGACTTTATCCTTAACGCGGACGTTGACCCCGCCGAGCGGTTCACCTGATTCGGCTTCCACAACAGTACCGGAAATTTGGATATCAGCATTGTCGAGTTCGGCTTTTGCTGTAGCCGGGATATGAGCCATTCCCAAAAGCATGGCAATCATAAAAAAGCTTAACAGTTTGATAGGTGTCGATCTATTCATAGAACTATGGATTTGATAGAAAGTTAATCGGACAAATTTGAGATATTGCGTATTTCGATGATTTGAAGGTGATTAGTATCCCCGAAAACGCGGTGAAACAAACTTCTATTGTTAGTATTACCTTAGATTGAATTATTAGATATTATGGAATAAAATTCAAAAAGGTGAATTTAATATAAAATAAAAATCATTTACTTAACATTGTTAAGCAATAAATAAATAAAAGCAGATAATTTTAAAAATTTTAATTACACATTTTGTCTTATTTATATCAGGTTAATCGATTTCGTATATTAAATCCGAAAATTTTGTAATAAATAATTATTGTCAATGGATTGGTTTGAAGAGTGGTTCGATAGTCCCCTTTATGAGAAATTATATGCAAACAGAGATGTACAGGAGGCAGCACAGCTTGTGGCTTTGCTGGAAAACTCTCTGCCTCTTGAGGAATGTTCCTCAATTTTGGATTTGGGATGTGGTCGCGGGCGCCATGCTATTACTTTAAATCAAAAGGGATATAGTGTTACCGGTATTGACCTATCGAAGCAGGCGATCGCTACGGCCCGCCAAAAGGCAAAAGAGTTGGAGCTCTCTGATATCCGATTTGAGGTTCGAGACATGCGAAATCCACTGCCCGAAAAATTCGATGCCATTGTAAACCTTTTTACTACTTTTGGCTACTTTGAATCTGATGATGAAAATGCTGTTGTGCTCGAGAGTGTCCAACAGATGTTGGATCCGGGTGGCATATTTGTACTGGATTATATGAATGCTCAACACGTTCGCCACCATTTTCAACCAGTAGACAGCGGAGAATTCCAGGGGATACATTATGACATTGAGCGTTATATTGAGGATAATTCAATCTTTAAAGAGATTACCTTTTCTGGAGATAAGGTAGAGGGTACCAAAAAATATGCCGAGCGTGTAAAACTCTATGACTTATCGTGGTTTGAAGAGCAGTTGACCGATCACGGTTTACATATTGATCATGTATATGGAGATTACAAAGGCAATGATTTTGACCCGGAAAGCAGTGATCGCTTATTGATTGTCAGTCATTTAGAATAAAGAGGGAAACATAAATAGTGGGGAGTGGGAGACTGTTAATTGCCTCATATATTACGTCTTACATTTTAGGTCTGTTATCTCACCTATTACCTCATAAAACGGTCTCTTGAAACACCTCTTCTGCTCCGTGAGGCGGGTTTTTCAGCGTCCAGGTTTCAAAGTAGAAATGACGTTCCGATCCCATGCGCTTACTATTGATGCTGAAGAACCGGAAATCTTCTTGAACTAGTGGTTGTAATACCTCAAAAAGATCGGGATAGATATTTTCCATCGAAAACAGGTGGAGGTCAAAGCCGTGGTGGGCCTGCTCTTTGTATATTACAAAAGCACCGGATTTAAGCACTTTGCTAAGGGTTTCTTTTTTGTGCCCCACATTTGATTCCTCATCAATTTCAAGAGTGTCAAAATTATATTCTTGATTCCTGGATTTACTGATAACCAGAACCTCTCCGATTGCGATAGTTTCTATTGCTTGATTCAGAGACGGCTTAGATCCGCTATTGGTATAAATTGTGTGATCTTCAAATGCTCTATTCAGTTGTTCAATGACAGTCTCATATTTTGATAGTGTACTAAGTCCAAACTGTTCATCTTTGAGCCGTGTACCAGTGATATAAAATTTAGAGTAGGTAAGATCAGGCTCCATAAAGTCATCCAGCGAGGCTTCTATTTCTTCTTGAGTTTTATTGGCATTGCGTTTGGCCAATTTATCGAGACGCTGGTCATGATTAAAGAAGAGTTTAAAAATGTCCATATGGGGTTTGCTTATTTTGTATTGCGTAAGCATTGTAAAGTACGCAATACGCAGCACCCAATAAACACAAAACAAAAAAGCCCCATCCCGAAAATCGGGACAGGGCTTAAGAATTTTATCTCTGTTCAGCTTAGATCATTGTTGCAATAACAAGAGCAACGACGGACATCAGCTTGAGCAGAATGTTGAGTGAAGGACCGGAGGTATCCTTGAATGGATCACCAACGGTATCACCGACAACGGCTGCTTTGTGCGCATCAGAGCCTTTGCCGAGTGCTTCGCCGTCCACTTCATATCCTTCTTCAATCATCTTCTTGGCATTATCCCAAGCACCACCGGCATTAGATTGAAACAGTGCCATTAATACTCCTGATGCGGTAACACCTGCTAAGAGTCCGCCGAGCATTTCAGGGCCACCGAGAAAGCCAAATGCAACAGGAACCAATACAGCTAGTACGCCTGGTGCGACCATCTCACGGAGCGAAGCTGTGGTAGAAATTGCTACACACTTCTCGTATTCTGCTTTCCCGGTTGCTTTTTCAAAGATAGCCTGATCTTCTTCTGACCATTCTTCCAGCTTCTTGCCTTTGTTACGATTCATTGCGTCAAGTCCTTCGCGCAGAGCTGGAATATCATTGAACTGTCGGCGCACCTCTTCAATCATTGACATTGCTGCACGTCCTACTGCATTCATAGAAAGTGCAGAGAAGAGGAAAGGAAGCATTGCACCAATAAAGAGCGAAGCCATTACATATGGATTCGTTACACTAATGGAAATATCAGCACCAGGATTTACTGCTTCGTAAGAAGTAATAAATGCAGCAAAAAGTGCCAGGGCGGTAAGGGCTGCAGAGCCAATGGCAAATCCTTTACCAATGGCTGCCGTGGTGTTTCCTACAGCGTCGAGTTTATCAGTGCGTTCGCGTACTTCATCGGGCAGTTCTGACATTTCTGCAATTCCGCCAGCATTGTCAGAAATAGGCCCGTATGCATCAACGGCCAGCTGAATTCCGGTGTTGGAAAGCATACCTACAGCGGCAATGGCAATTCCATATAATCCCGCAAAGTGATAAGCACCAATAATGGCTGCGGCAATAATCACGATGGGAATAGCTGTTGACATCATGCCCACCCCAACGCCGGCTATAATATTGGTGGCTGATCCGGTAACAGATTGTTCTACAATAGATTTTACAGGATTAGTGCCTGTTCCGGTGTAGTGTTCAGTAATTAGGCCGATCATCAATCCCGCAGCAAGACCAAAAATGGTGGCCCAGAATACTCCGAGTGGCGTATATTCGATGCCGTTAAAAGTCCAGCTTGCAGGCAGCATCCAGTCAATAATAAAATAGGAGGCAATTAACATGACGATAGCTGAAGTAAATTCACCAATATTCAGCGCCGACTGTGGATTACCGCCTTCTTTAACGCGTACAAAAAAGGTCCCGAGAATAGAGGTCAAAATTCCGACTCCGCCCAGTACGAGGGGAAGCAGTACGGCATTGAGACCGCCAAAGTCATTGGCTGTTGCAAACCCGTCAAGCCCTATAAAAGCAGCGCCGAGTACCATGGCGCCAATAATAGATCCTACATACGACTCAAAAAGGTCAGCACCCATTCCGGCAACATCGCCTACATTGTCTCCAACATTGTCGGCAATAGTAGCGGGATTCAGCGGATGGTCTTCAGGAATACCTGCTTCAACTTTACCTACTAAGTCTGCTCCAACATCGGCGGCCTTGGTATAAATCCCACCGCCTACACGGGCAAAAAGGGCGATAGAGGAAGCACCGAAAGAAAATCCGGTGACAACAGCCAGTACGCGCTTAACGCTTTCAGCTGTGTCCACACCAAAATAATCACCAAAGAAAAGGAAGAGTGCACCGAGACCGAGTACGCCTAAACCTACAACACCAAGTCCCATTACAGATCCGCCGGCAAAGGCAATATTCAATCCTTTACTTAGACCTGACCGAGCAGCTTGTGTAGTTCGAACATTGGCTTTTGTTGCTACTCTCATCCCGATAAACCCGGCTAGTCCCGAACAGATAGCCCCGAGTACAAAGGAAATAGCTACCATCCAGCTGGAAAGTTGCGGGTCGGCGCTCCATCCCAAGAGCACAGCAACAACAGCTACAAAAATAGCGAGTACTTTATATTCTGCTTTAAGAAAAGCCATTGCTCCGCGTTGAATATGGGAGCTAATACCGGCCATTTTTTCGGTTCCTACATCTTGTTTAGAAACCCAAGATGATTTAAAAAATGTATATAATAAGCCAATGACTCCCGCGATGGGAACCAAGTAGGTTATTAAAGTTGAAGTATCCATATTATTGATTGGTTAATTGTAAGCGTTAGTAATTGATCAATTAAACTTGTTCATAGCCTGATCGATACCCTCGCGAATAAAGCAAAGGGTAGCATCTACGGCCTCGTCCAGTGTTGGGGTAAGAACGGATTGTTCATCGTCCGAAAAAGGGGAGAGCACATGTTGCACTTGTTGTCCTTTTGGAAAGTCATTTCCGATCCCGATTCGTAAACGTGGAAAAGCGTTCGTACCCAATTTTTGAATAATATCCTTAATACCGTTGTGTCCTCCTGCGCTGCCACTTGGTCTTATCCGGATGGTCCCAACCTCCAGATCCAGATCATCATAGCATACCAGGCAGTTATTAACATCTTCTTTGTACCAGTCAACAGCTTGTTTTACGGCCTCACCGCTGTTGTTCATATATGTTGTCGGCTTCATCAGGTAAAGGGGATGGCCGGCATGATTTCCCTTTCCCACCTGAAAAGGGCCCTTGCCGGGCCCCAGTCGGGCTGATAACGAATCAGCCAATAGATCTATTAATGTAAAACCAACATTGTGGCGGGTACCAGCGTATTTACGCCCGGGATTTCCCAGTCCTATAATTAGTGGCATACAGTAACTACGCTGGTCTTAAGGTCAATTATTCTGTTGCTTCGCCTTCTTCGCCTGGTTCTTCGGCTTCTCCTTCTTCGCCTTCTGGCAATTCTCCTTCTTCGAGTTCGCCTTCTTCGCCTTCTGGCAGTTCTCCTTCTTCGAGTTCTTCTTCGTCGGTTTCCTCGGTAATAAGTGAAGAGGTGAGGAGTGCTTCGGATTTTGGAGGACGAATTGTGACAAGTGTTTGCTCCAACTCATCGAGAGGAATAATACCTTCGAGTTCGAGGTCACGGACGTGCAGTGAGTCTCCAATTTCAAGTTCACTTACATCTACTGTGTAAGCCCCGGGGATTTGGTCAGGCGTTACACGGATATTAAGAATGTGCATAGGCTGGAAAATACGTCCGCCTCCCTCGGAAACGCCGGTAGGAGTGCCTTCCAGCTTTATGGGAACAGTTAAAGTCACTTTGTGATCATCGGCCAAGGCATAAAAATCTACGTGTATAGGCCGGTCGGTGATGGGATGAAACTCTACATCTTTAAGCAGTGTCTTTTGTGTTTCACCGTCAATAGAGATTTCAATAAATTGACGTTTACTAACTGCTAAGATCTTTTCTAATTCAAGCTCATCAATAGAGAAATGTAGGTTCTCATCAATTTCGGGCCCGTAGAGTACACTTGGTACTCGCTTGGCATCCCGCAATGCCTCTGCGGCACGACGTCCGGTTTCTCTTTTCTTACCTTCTAGTTCAACAATTTCTGGAGTAATCATAAGTCTTACTGTTATTTTTTACCACGAAAACAGAAAGTCACCAAAGGTGATTATCGTTCGTTAATAAGTATTTCGTGTTTTGTGGTTGCAAGTTTAATCGTCAAAAAGTGCGCTTATCGTATCGTTTGTGTGGATCCGCTGTATTGCTTCTGCAAAAATTCCTGCGACGCTCAATACTGTTATTTTTTTTGATGGTTTCCGCAGCGGAACTGTGTCAGTCACCAATAATTTATCAATGGGGGAATCCTCGATACGCTGGTATGCAGGTCCCGATAAAATTGGATGCGTGCAGGTAGCCGTAATATTGAGTGCTCCTCGTTCTTTTAAAGCCGAAGCGGCATTTGTTAATGTACCTGCCGTGTCAATAAGATCATCAACGATGAGTACATTTTTGTTATTAACTTCGCCGACAATATTCATTACTTCGGCCACATTTTGTTTTGGGCGTCGTTTATCAATAAATGCAAGACGAGCGCCCAGTTGCTTGGCATATGAACGCGCCATTTTTAAACTCCCCACATCGGGAGCAACAACTACCAAATTCTCAATTGGATTTTCACTAAAATAGTCAATAAATAACCGGCTTGCGTACAAGTGATCTACCGGAATATCAAAAAAGCCTTGTATCTGGGATGCATGTAAATCCATCGTCAGAATGCGATCGGCACCGGCCTCTGTTAACAAGTTTGCCATCATTTTAGAGGCAATAGAGACGCGAGGCTGATCTTTTCGGTCTTGCCGCGCATACCCAAAATAGGGAATCACAGCAGTAACGCGTTTGGCGGATGCGCGTTTTGCGGCATCCAGCAACAGTAACAATTCCATAATATTATCGCCCGGCGGAGTTGTGGGTTGAACCACAAATATATCTTCTCCTCGAATGCTCTGCTCATATTTGACATACAGTTCGCCATCTGAAAATGGCTTGATGGTAACTTCGCCAAGCGAAGTACCATAATTTTCAGCAATAGCACGTGATAATGCAATATTACTGCGTCCTGCAAATATGGCTAAGGGCGTATCCAACGAAACGGATTTTCAGGAATTTAAAATAAAAGAAAAGGATGGCTTTTATAGTCATCCTTCGTCCCATCTAACAAAATAGTACTGGTGTTGCCCGGGGAGGACTCGAACCCCCACTGACGGCACCAAAAACCGCTGTCCTGCCATTAGACGACCGGGCAATCAAAGTCTGTTTTTAACAGATTCAGATAATAGGGATTTACTGCTTTCAAATCAAGAAGAAATTACACTTTTAAACACTTTGCACTGTTGACAATTTTTGGGTTTGCAATAATTGCGAAGCTGACGAATGGTACCCAATTTCTGGGCATAAACGCCAGTGGGAAGTTCACTTTGAGAAAATAATGTAAGCAGTGATTGAGGAAGTGAGACGCGATGCTGTAGCCAAAGTTCCCAGCTTTGGCTCTTAAGCTGTTCGCAGAAAAAGAGATTACCCAGTGAGTACAGTGCAGGCAGAAAAACGGTCCCGAATAAAATATCACTGCGTTCGGTGCCTAGTGAGGGAGTTGTAGAAATAGAATGGACCATTTTTTCCCAAAGTAATTCAGGGTCCTTACGCATCCAATGTTGGAAAGGTAGTTGCAAAATAAAACAGAGGCATTCAGCTCCCTGCATCATACGGGGCCGGGGGTGGTTAGCTGGACGCACGCCCTTGTGGTTCCAGTTTAGCTTTCTAGGGTGTGTAGCATCATTTTCAATTTCTGAAAGCCTAATAGCTTTGGCTTTTAATGTTGATTTTAAAGTAGAGGGTTCAGCCACATCAAATAGCTCTGTGGCCAGTTTTTGCATCGGCTCCCGATTATGAGAAATGCCTAGCCCGTCGAAGAGTGCAATGGCAAACATTTTTTGCCAGGCTTTCGAAGGAGGCAGGGTGGGATCATAAAATTCAAGCAGATCTTCTACCTTTTGTTCAAAATATTCTTTGTGTGCTTTTTGAATTTGTTGGGCAAAAGCTTCTTCCGAAATAAAGGATAAATGCCCTGAACACGGCAGGTCGGGACCTTGCCGATATTGTGCCATAAATTTTTTAAGCGGTTGTCGTAGTAATGGAGAAAGGCAAAGGGTGGGGATAGAAGTACCATCGCTGCGGGTGACACATCCTTGTTCTTCTTCGAAAATTACATGGAGGATGACCTGCTCAAAGTTTGGATCAGCATGGTGGCCGTGTGCTTTCCAGCCTGCAAGATTCCAGTGGATTTCAACATCTCCGTGCCATCGCAGATCACCTACAGTGATGTCAGCTCCCCTAAAATCTGCTCCGTCTGTTTTATTGAGTGTCCCGGTATTATGGATGATAACTTTATCACCGCTGCCCGTTTGTAGTTGGCTAGTACTAAATTGACGGTGTTTCCACAGCCAGTGGAGGAGTTTCTCGTGGTATGGCGGCTTACCGTTACTCATTGTTTAAATCGTGCTTACTAAGTGGTATGTCCGCTGTTGATTCATATAGATCGGGAATGTTATCATGAATCCTGCGATTAAGTAAGGTACGCAGGTTATGATACTCTTTTATGCCTGAACGTTGTGCTTGCTGCCGATGATAATCTGCCCAGCGAGATAGTTTTCTTACTTTTTTATTGAGCCAGCGACGATTTGCCGATCCATTTTTGGGAGCCAACAGTAAGCCTATAGTTACGCCCCCGATAAATGAGGAGGTCAAGGCTAGGATAGATCTTATTTTGGAGTTCGAAGCCATAATATTTCTATCTTAAGTTGGTAATTGATTATTTTCGAAACGAAGTTATGGTAACCATCAGTAGATGGTAATGTACAAACGCTTTTCAATATTTTAAATTATTCATCATTTAATTTTTACCAACTTATTATGGATGATCACTTAATTCTAATGGATGAACGGCGTATTCACCGGTCAGTCAGACGTATGGGACATGAAATTATTGAGACGAACAAAAAGGATACCCCCATTTTGTTATTTGGTATTGATCAGAGTGGAACAGCAGTAGCTGAATTGCTTGGCAATGTACTTGATGATATTTGGCAGGGAGTTATAGAAACAGTTTCACTTCCGCTTGATGAAGGCAATACCCAAAAGACGCTGAATTCCTTGCCGTCGAATAAAACAGAAGATATGTTTCTTATTGCTGTAGATGATGTAATTTTCTCTGGGGAAACGATGTTCCGAGCACTGACGAAAATAGGAAAAGACCTGCCGCTCACAGAAATTCATACTGCTGTGTTGATAGATCGCGGGCATCGAAAGTTTCCTATTCGGGCCGGATTTTATGGGATGCAGCTTCCTACAAAACTTGATGAACATGTATCTGTCATGGTAGATGATCATACCGTGAAAGAAGTACTGTTGCAAAATCGCTGATGATAGATAGTTTATTCTCAGTCTTTTTTGTGATATTTTTAGGCAAAATTTTTAATGAGATCAGACAAATAAAATTAGAGACATGCACAAACAGTTATTACCAGCAGTATTACTCATTTTGTTATTCATCCCTTTTTCTCAGGTACTGGGGCAAGAAGCAGTTGAAATTAGCAAACTGATTGAAGATAAAGAGGATATATCAGCGCGTGATATGTCGCGTATTAACAGTGAAGTGGTAGTTGCTGATACGTTAGACGGTTGGCAAGTGAATTGGTCTACTGGGTTGAATGGTTCGCAGGCTTCATATAGTAACTGGAGCCAGGGAGGCGTAAATACTATTAGTGTGACAGCTTCTACAGCCTTTGAGGCAAAATATCGCAAAGATCGATTTGCATATGCCTTTTCAACTAATTTAAAATACGGCAAGTCGCATTTAGAAGGAGAGGGTACGCGAAAAACAGATGATCGTATTGCTGTAAATAATAAATTCAATTATTTGTTTAATAACCCAAATTGGAGTGCGTTCGGAAATATTAATTTTAACACCCAGTTTGACGAAGGATTAAGATATGATACGGATCCTCCCACACTGATTTCCAAATTTTTTGCTCCTGCTTACTTTACACAAATTACCGGTGTTGCTTATTCACCAAATAATTATTTTGCCGCTGAAGGTGGTTTAGCACTTAAAGAAACGATTGTTTCAGACACAACTCTTTCTACCCGATATGGTTTAGAGGCAGGAGAAACATTTCGTTTTGAGCCGGGTTATTCCTTAGCACTGAGCTATGAACGAGAAGTATTTGCTAATGTACGGCTCATCAGTTCGGTAGAAACATTTACAAACCTCCAGCGTCACCTTGATAATACGGATGTGAACTTCTCAAATGAGCTTATCGGGAAAATTAACGATGTCATGAACATGTCTTTACAGTTTGTAGTAATTTATGACAGCGATTTTTCCAGAGAGGTACAAATGAAACAGGTACTTTCAGCGGGACTTTCATACAGCATCCTGTAAAAAATAAAGTTGAGTATTGCAGATTAGGGGGATTCTCTTCATCTGCAACACTCAACTCTCAAAGATATCTCGCTATTCCACATCAAACTCAATACCCTGTGCCAGCGGCATTTCGTCACTCCAGTTAATAGTGTTTGTTTGTCGGCGCATATAGGCTTTCCAGGCATCTGATCCTGATTCACGCCCACCTCCGGTTTCCTTTTCACCGCCAAAGGCTCCTCCAATTTCAGCGCCACTGGTACCCACATTGATGTTAGCAATACCGCAATCGGAACCGCGGGCGCTCAAGAAAGTTTCGGCCTCTCGCATATTCAGCGTGAACATCGATGAGCTGAGTCCCTGTTTAACGCCATTATGTTTGGCAATGGCTTCGTCAAGCTCATTGTATTTGATGAGGTACAGAATAGGAGCAAAGGTTTCTTCTTGTACGATATCGAAGTCGTTTTCGGCTTTGACAATGGCGGGACGTACGTAGTGACCACCGTCCAGCTGTTTTTTGTCTAATTTTTGGCCACCGTAAACAATCTCTCCGCCGGCTTCTTGCACTTCTTGCAGGGCACGCTGCATACTATTGGCAGCCTGTTCATCAATAAGTGGACCTACCAGCGTGTCTTCATCCATAGGATTTCCAATATTGACATCTTCATAAATTTCTACCAGCCGATCCTTAAGCTCGTCAAATACTTCTTCATGAACAATAAGGCGGCGTGTGGAGGTACACCGTTGTCCACAGGTGCCTACTGATCCAAAAACAGTAGCACGGGCAGCCATTTCCAGATCTGCATCTTTGGATACAATAATGGCATTATTTCCGCCCAGCTCTAGGATGGTTTTACCGAGTCGCGCACCTACTGTCTTAGCTACTTCTTTACCCATCCGGGTAGAGCCGGTTGCAGAAATCAGAGGAAGACGCTCATCCTCCGTCATCCATTGTCCGACTTCTCGTCCACCGGTAATTAAATTAAAAATGCCCTCGGGCAGGTCATTGCGTTTTAGGACTTTCCCAATAATGTTTTGGACAGCAATTCCGCACAGCGGGGTCTTTTCAGATCCTTTCCAGACCATCACATTTCCACAAATGGCGGAAATCATTGCATTCCAGCTATAGACAGCTACGGGAAAGTTAAAGGCTGAGATAATACCGGTAATTCCCAGCGGATGCCATTGCTCATACATACGGTGCTCAGGACGTTCAGACTGCATGGTTTTTCCGTAAAGCATGCGTGATTGACCTACGGCAAAATCGCAGATATCAATCATCTCTTGTACTTCTCCAAGCCCTTCTTGGTAAATTTTGCCCATTTCATAAGTTACCAATCGGCCGAGATCCTCCTTGTGTTCACGCAGCTCAAGTCCGATTTGCCGCACAATTTCACCGCGTTTGGGAGCAGGCACCATACGCCATTCTTTAAAGGCTTCTTGCGCCGTTTCTATCACCTGATCATATTCTTCACGCGTAGTTACTGTAGTGTCGGCAATGGGCGAACCGTCCACCGGGGTATGGCTGGTAATTGTTTGTTGACTACCGTCTCCTAAAAATTGTTGCCCGGTACTGGTACCATGATTTGTGTCTTCAATCCCTAATTTCTTGAGAAAATCCATAATATTGAGCTGCAGTTTTTCTTTAAATTAATACTGCACAAGATAAGGATTGTTTTTAAGTTTTGAAGCAATAATAGTAAGCATTTGGTATTGCAAATGTAGGACAACGTACATTGCATAGTACATAATCTTGAATAAGATATTTATTTGATGAAACCCACTTCTGTCTCCAATCGCCAGTCAACGCTGCTTCGTAAACTCAACAAGAAAAAATATCGTCACAAAGAGAAGCTTTTTTTAATTGAAGGGGATCGCGCTGTACAGCAGGTGATAACCAATAGCGCTATATCAGTGAGAGCATTATTTTTTGATGAGAACCAACAGTACTGGAGAGACGAACGATGGGCAGAAGCAGCGCAGCAAGTAGATGTTTCTGTGATGGATGAGGCCTTATTTGCCGAAGTATCGGATACCGATAATCCACAGGGAGTATTGGCTATTTGTGAAATGCCTCAAGAAACAACAATTACAGACCTTCAGTCCCAAAAGGGGATTATATTAGCCCTCGATGCCCTGCAAGATCCCGGAAATTTGGGTACCATTATTCGCACTGCTTCATGGTTTGGTGCTACTGGAATACTTTCGGGTAAAGGGACGGTTGACTTATTTAATCCCAAGGTTGTACGTGCCACTGCCGGAGCCACCGGCAGTGTACCACATTTGAATGGAAATCTTTCTGCGTTGCTTAAGGAGCTGCAAAAAGAGGGTTGGCCTGTTTTCATGTTGGATACCGGAGAGGGAGCAGAATCCCTATCTGATATTGCATCTGTTGATAAAGCTATAATTGTAGTCGGGAATGAGGCGCATGGTATCCAGGCAGACTTGCAAGCGGTACCCCTTCGCCGTATCCGTATTGCTCCACCGCAAAAAAATGTACAGGTAGAAAGTTTAAATGCCGCTATCGCAACCTCTATTGCACTGTATGAGCTGACAGCAACATTGAAATAGATAAAAGAGATTATTTTCACCGGTGATATTTATCAGATCGACACATCCTATCTGAATACCCAGAGTAACGGACTGTCATTTTTGGTGGATCGCATGCATGACAATGATCTGTATGCACATATTAACCTTGAAAAGGGAGAACGTTCCGAACTTGCAAACCTGGCCAGCAAGTTGTTGTGAGGTTAGATATAAATTGGATTACAATAGTATCAGCAGATGCTCGGACGCTTTGGAATAGCCTTAAAATGCACATTGTCAGATAACAAAGCTTGCACTGGTAAATGAAATGTACTTAGCTGCCACCAATATCCTGAGCTGCGATCCATCCGGTAGTCCAGGCAGATTGAAAATTATAGCCGCCGGTAATACCGTCAATATTCAGGATTTCGCCGGCAAAATAGAGGTTAGACAGTTTTTTACTTTCCATAGTGCCCATATTTATTTCGTCTAATGGAACTCCTCCGCTGGTAACAAATTCTTCTTTGTAGGTTGTTTTGCCCTCTATTTCGTAGCTGGCATTTGTCAGCTGATGGGCCAGATCGTGGATTTGTTTATTTGAAAGTTCAGCCCACCGGCGGTTCTCTGAGATATCAGCTAGTTCCAAAAACCGTGTCCATAGTCTCTTGGGAATAGTAAATTGGTCTTGTTTGGCAGCGGTCTTCTTTGCGTTGTATTTCCTCAGTTCATCTAATTGGTGGCGTACTTCCTGTTCGTTTTGGGGATACAACCAATTGACCTGAATGGTGAATTGATAGTCTTGTTCATGCAGGTATCGCGCGGCCCAGGCGGATGTCTTGAGTACGGCCGGTGCGCTGAATCCCCAGTGTGTAATTAGAATAGGGCCGGTATGTGAAAAGGAAGTGCCTTCAATTTCGACCGAACAATCTGCTACTGAGATACCGGAAAGGTCTTCAAAAATAGGATTTTTAAAATTGAAGGTGAACAGCGATGGTACAGGTTCAACAATAGAATGGCCCAGATCTTTGAGCCATCGGTAATGCTTTAACCTGTTCGATCCGCCGGTAGCAACTACGACTGCATCAAATAATTTGGATCCGTTATTACGAATTTCAAGCTTGTACCGGCCGGTATCATTCTGCTTAATAGAGTCAATTCGGCTTCGTAGGTTGATTTTTACATTGTTCCTTTTTGCTTCGTCATGTAAGCAATTAATAATAGTAGCCGAATCATCGGTGGTAGGAAACATGCGTCCGTCGGATTCTGTCTTGAGCTCCACGTTTCGTTCTTCAAACCAGCGCACGGTATCTTTGGGCTGAAACTGTTCAAAGGCCCAGCGGAGTGCTTTGGAGCCTCTGGGATAGGCTTTAGCCATTACTTCGGGATCAAAGCACTGGTGGGTAACATTACAGCGGCCGCCACCCGAGATGCGAACTTTAGAGAGCGGCTCTCGACTTTTTTCAAAAATGGTAACATCCAGACTGGAATTAAGCCGGGCGGTATTTACGGCGGCAAAAAATCCAGCAGCACCGCCACCTATGACTGCGATTTTGTTAGATTCGGACATGATAACTTATAATTCAATGAACTTAGATGTTATCTCATTGCCCCAGAAGAAATTGGCATGTTCATCAAAATCATCGGTGGAATCGGTAGTAAGAAATTGTCGGTTACCACCTGTAGAGCACATTTCGGCTATTTCAGGATGCCGTTCCAAATAGTCCGCGAGGCTTTGGGCGACAATTTTACCTTGGCTCAGAATGGTAATATCATCTGGTGTGAACTGCTTTATTTTTTTAATGAGCAATGGGTAGTGGGTGCAGGCTAATAACAACGTATCGATTTGCTCTGATTGAGATAAGATTCTGTCTATATGTTGCTTTATAAAATAGTCAGCACCTTTGCTGTCATACTCTTTATTTTCCACCAGTGGTACCCACATGGGGCAAGCCTCTTGATAAACTTCTAAGTCGGGAAATTGATTACGGATTTCCATCACATACGATTCTGAATTGACGGTGCCGTTTGTCCCGAGCACCCCCACGTGACCGGTTTTCGAGTGTTCGCCAATAACTTCGGCGGTAGGACGAATAACGCCCAGTACCCTTCGTTTGAGATCTATTTCAGGCAAATCTTTCTGCTGGATCGTACGGAGGGCTTTAGCTGAAGCTGTATTGCATGCCAATATTACCAAGTGACAATTTTGAGAAAAAAGATATTTAACACATTCCAGCGTATAGTTATAAATGGTTTCGAAGGAACGGCTCCCATAGGGAGATCGGGCATTATCGCCGAGATACAAATAGTCATACTGCGGCAGTTCGTCAACAATGTCTCTCATCACTGTTAGTCCACCGTAGCCGGAGTCAAAAATGCCAATAGGTGTTAATTTCATAAAGTGATTAGGGATTAACGGCTATGAAGTTTGAAGTAAAAAAAGACTACGAATTCATAATTCCTAATTATAGAGTTCAAATAAAAAATATAGCAGCTAAATTTTACCAGTCTTTCGGTTGAGAAGTATGATGAAGAAAGTACGCAAAATACCTTTAGATATTCTCCGAGAGGTGTATGGATTGACACCATTTAGAAAAGCCTTAAACTGATTTAATTGAATCGCAAAACTTTAATTTAGCGGACGGGCCAGAACAACAGGTTTTTTGAAGGCTTTATCTTTACCGCTTGCGCTGTCAAAGGCTTCAAAAACAACAATATAGATACCAATACGGTTACGCCCGCCATCATCTTTGCGGCCATCCCAAATAAGCTGTCCCGAGAAACCGGCTTGCTTGCCGTCCGCCAGTTCTTTGACCAGACGCCCATATCGATCGTAGATACGTACCTTAATAAGATAATCTTGTTGGTCGAGCGTATAGTTGATAAACAGGTTGTCTTTATCGCCGTTACCGTCTGGAGTAAAGGGATTGGGCGAAAAGCTAATACCGGTTTCAGCGGGTGGTTCAGATTGGGGCTGAAAAATAGAGTTTTCACTGTTTGGTGTTCCGCCTTTGGGATTAACACTTGATCCCCAATTTGTTTTATCATTGCTGGTCCCTTCAGGTGATATGCGTTCCAGGGCAATGCCGCGCGTGTCAATCAGGTTTGGGTTTTGCCACGATTCATCATAGAATACCGAATCGATATTAGCGCCTGTGCTGTCGGCAATGTAGATGGCATCGTCATTGGAAGCTAAGCTCAGTGTAGTGCGGTCAATGCGCATTAGAGAACGTTGCTCGGGGGTAGAGATATCAAAAAAGTTGGCAACATTACTTTGTTTAAAAGTGGTGGTTTTATCAGCATAGATAAGTACATGGCCACCGGCGGGGACCCATTTGGCATTACTGCTGACGGGCACGAGTTCACGAACAACGCCGTTTTCGTCGGGCTCATCATGGAGTACAAGCCCTTCTAGCGATACGGCTGATTCGCTTGCATTGCGCAATTCAATATATTCGCTTTGATCCGGTTGGTTATCATCAGACTCATCCAGCGGATTATACATTATCTCGTTGATGACAATATTTTTTTGATTGGCCGAAATGGACTGGGCTATCGGAATTTCGGTGCTGTTGGTCGTATTACCGACAAAATCGGTTAGGTTTTGGATAGTGACCTTTGCAGCCGCGCCTGTTGATTTAGACTGTCCACCATCCAAAATAATGCTATTGGCATTAACAGAATCATATTCAGCTACTTGCAATTTTTGTCCACCGGATTGAAAGCTTAGACTCTGTGTAAGTTGGATAAACTCGTTGAACTGTACTTTAATATTTCCACCGGGTAGTGTTTTTGAGAAGACCGCTTCGGGTGGTGTAGTGTCCGGTTGGAGGCTGGGATTTTCAACGCCGGCTGAGAATCCATTGTTAGCTGTACTGGTTTGCCAGTTTGAGGCATCGTTGGAAGCAGCACTGGGGTCTATTCGTTCCATGGATGTACCTTCCTGGCTACCGCCCCAGGTTGTGGCATAACGCAACGAGTCTATAGATTCGCCATTAGAGTTTTTTAGTTGTACAATATCTCCGCTGGAGTTATTAAAAGCGGGGAATCCGCTTAGTTGTATAGCATTAGGGACAGAATTAGCAAAAACAGCATCTCCGGTAACAACAAGATACTCATTTGCTTTAAGCTGCGTATTTGCCGGAATGGAAGAAGTACTGCTGGCATCGCTTATGGTCCAGTTACTAAGATCAAAGTTCTTGTCGGTAGTATTGTAAAGTTCTACAAAATCAGCTGTTCCCTGATCATCGGGATTATATAACACCTCATTGATAACAATATCGCGGGATAGTGCCTCATCAATTTTTAAGAAATCAAAGCTACGGGTGGCACCGGATAAAGTATTGCCAAATATATCAGAGATATTTGAAGCCGTAACGTCGTATGATTCCCCATCGGTAAGCGGAGAACTTAGGACAAGTGTTACACTGTCGTCCTGCGCTGAAACAAGCTGAATTTTTCGGTTTGGCGTAATTTGATAATTGCTGCTATTGGTAGCAGAAGAGGCCGTTATAGGTTCAGAAAAGCCCAGCCTGAGTGTTGTCTCATCCACAGCAAACAAATCCGTAAAAAAGGGTGGAGTATTATCAGAAGGGATTTCATTAGTAAGGCCCGGTGTGCCACCTAGGGAACTTGGAGAATCCCCCCAGTTGGCTTGCATGGTAGCTGGGGCTGTATCAGAACGACGCTCCAAGGCAATATTTTCGCCGCCCCATTCGTCAGTATATCGTAACGAATCGGCCTGTGTACCACTGCTGGTATTGATTTGAACAACATCTCCGCCATTGTTAAAGCCTGCCAGCCCGCCCATGCTAACGTAGGCACGATTACCAAATTCGTTAAAAAGAGAAGAGGTATCAGCCGAAACTACCAAAAAACTGTCAGGCCGGAGGGTGAGATTGGAGTATGATATTGTACTTGTGCCTCCGTCATCACCCAGCTCCCAATTTTGTAGATTCAAAAACTTGGAGGAGGTGTTTTTAAGTTCTATGTATTCTTGCCGCCCGGTGGGGGGATCGTATCTGAATTCATTAATAATCACATCGCCTTGTGCAAAAGCTCCAAAGATGACAAACGAAGTTGTGGTGTTGGCTGCAATGGTGTTACCGTTTTGGTCATCTACGTCATTTACGGTGACCGTATATTCATCGCTGGGGAAGTTCGTGCTTCCATAGTCAAGCCGTACGGTGGTAGTGTTTGGGAAGGTAACCGAAGAGGTGGAGGGGGTGCCGATACCGTTATCAATACTAAAATCGGAAGCATCTACGGTAGATTGGTTATAACCTCGATTGAACGTTACATCTACTTGGCTGCCGCTAACCGAAGCTTGGGTAACATCAAAAGGAGGGAGGTCAATTTTGAAGTCCATATAAAACTTGTCGGAGCGTGTTGATGTAAAATTTATACGAGGACCCAAATAAGAGGCATTAGTATGTGTATTATCGGTTCCTGAAATGTTGGTGTTATAAGGTCCTCCATAGTTGTCAGAAACTTCCATCTGCCAGTTGCCGCTGCCATCACGATTTACACGCACAGTATATGTACCTCCGGACTGGACAACCGTGGTGCCCGTAAGTACTGTGGCGGCTTCACTGCCACTGTCGTACCGCACAATCTTAAAGAAGTCATTGCCGCTTTCTCCAACCTGCACGGCATAGCCGTTGACTGCACCTTCGAGATCAGCAATATCACTCATTAAAAATATCTCTGCTTGGTTCGATCCTGACGGTTCAAAGCCACGAAATTCAATATAAAATGTCCATGTTCCGTTTACATCGGTAGAAGGGGTTGTTAAATAAGCCGGACTTGTAGATGCATTTAGCTGAAGCAAAAAGTTAGGTGAATCGTCAACAACGGTAAATTCGCTGTCCTCGCCGCTCCAAGTAGGATTGTTTGTAAAATCCTCGTCCTCAAAACCGTCCTCAAAATTTGTTTGTGCGAAACTGTTGGCCGTTATGAAAAAAGCCGACAGTATTGTCACAAGAATCCGAATACTTTTTCTCATCTCCGCATATCAAATATTTAATTTATCTTAGGATAACAGAGGAGGGCGTGAATGGCAAAAAAAGTAACATAAAAAAAGGGTGAAGTTGGATTCAACAACTTCACCCCGGAAGGACATTTGATATTGCTCTCTATTTCAACGGCTTAACGCATTTAAGCGTTTCTGTTAGTAAGACCGTTGCGAGAGCAAATCCTTACAAATTTTTTTGATTTTTTTATTATCATCGTTGGTAAATCTAATTCTTACCTAAAAAAGAAAAATGAATATTGCTAATAGTCCATCTATTCCTTTTACCATTCCTGATATTAATCATGGTTTAAAGCAGGCCAATGGATTGTTCAAATTGTGGAAGGGGGGATTGGAGCTAGAATTTGAAGAGAAGTTTCTGGGCGTTTTTGATACATCCGGTGTCCAAACTGTTCGAATCTCTTATGGTGACTTACAGGACATTAGATATGAAAAGGGATGGTTTAGCGACAATATTACGTTCGAAGGACATTCAATGAAAGTATTTGATGAAGTTCCGGGCACTGATATTGCTACTTGCACGCTTACCGTTAAAAAGAAGAACCGAAAGGAAGCACGTAATTTAATATCTCAAGCCCAGGTGCAGCTCTCAGAACGAAAGCTGGATCAACTGGATGAGGAGGATTAAAACTATTTTTGGTAAGCCGTACTGAGTGTTAACTGGTAACCATTGACTAGCCATTATGAAGCTCAATAATTATTCTAACGAGTTTAGCGGTTGTATAAAGGATATTAGAGCCATTGTTTTAATACATGCTAAACCATCATTCAGGTATGCCAGATTTATTATTTAATATACTCTTTGGCTACCAACAACTCTGCATTTAAGATCGCTCCGCCGGCGGCACCGCGGATGGTATTATGTGCCATCGTTACATATCCTAAATCCATAACTGTACCTTCACGCAGCCGCCCCACAGCTGTTTGCATGCCTCCTTCGCGATCGGCGTGTAGTCGCGGTTGGGGGTATCGTTCTTTCTGATACAACCGGATAGGATTATCCGGTGATGAAGGTAAGTCCAGATCTGAAATGGGATTGTCCCACTCAGTGAAAGCTTGTTCGGCTTTTTGGATGGATGAGGGAGTATTATTGAGTTTTACAGCTACTGATAGTAAGTGTCCTTCAATGGTTGGTACCCGAACGGCAGTAGCCTGAATGGTGAAATCGTTGAAATCAATAATATCATCTGCCAAGTTACCGAGAACTTTGGTGGACTCTGTTTGCACTTTGGGTTCTTCCCCCCCAATGTGCGGTACAACATTCCCTATAATATCCAGGCTGGATACTCCGGGATAACCGGCCCCGGAAACCGATTGCATAGATGTAACAATTACAGACTCTATACCAAATGCAGCGGCCAGTGGCTTCAGTGACATCGAAAGGGGAACGGAAACACAGTTGGGATTAGTCACAATCCAACCACTGCCGTCGTCGGTGAATGATTGTTTTTTTATGAGTTTCGCATGATCGGGGTTGACTTCGGGAACCAGAAGCGGTACCTGGTCGTGCATGCGATAGTTTTTAGCGTTGGAGATGACCGGTATGCCTGCCTCGGCAAACTGCTGCTCAATGTCGCCGGCTACGGATGAATCCAGTCCGGAAAAGACAAAGTCTACGTCCTGGAAATGATCAGGGATACATTCGCTTACTTCAATATCAGCTGCCTGGCGGGGCAGTTCCGTTTTTTCAATCCAGTGAACAGCATTGGTATATTTTTTACCAGCTGAGCGTTGAGATGCGCCAAGTTTAGAAATAGTAAACCATGGATGGTTTTCAAGTAAACGAATAAATTTTTGTCCTACCGCCCCGGTAGCTCCGAGAATTCCGACGTTGTGTGAAGGCATTGGTTGGTAATTAGTTATTAGTTAACAGAGGATTTTTCAAAGACTTCGAAAAATTAGTGTATGTATGTAATTTAGAGAAGGTGAAGATAGGCAGAAATTGAATATTAATTAAAGGATTAATTTTTGGTATCTTTGCGCATTAAAAATTTGTAACTCAGTAACAACAAATAGAGTATTTACATGTCCGTTACCGAACTCGATAGCTTAGATACGCTTGTCTCACTAGCAAAATCGCGCAGTTTTATTTTCCAGTCATCTGAAATTTACGGTGGACTGGGAGCCGTTTATGATTACGGTCCGCTTGGTGTAGAGCTGAAGCGTAATATTCGCGATCTTTGGTGGGAATCAATGACGCAGAAGCACGATAATATTGTGGGGCTTGATTCTGCTATCTTTATGGATCCCAAAGTGTGGAAGGCTAGTGGGCACCTGGATGGATTTAACGATCCGATGATTGATGATAAGCAATCCAACAAGCGCTATCGGGCAGATATGCTCATTGAGAATGAAATCGCCAAACTCCGCAGCAAAGAAAAAGCAGAAAAAGCTGATGAGTTACAGCAGCTGCTGGATACAGCCGGCTCTCGGGATGGATTGTGCGAGGATCTCTATAATATCATCATGGACTACGAGATCCGTGCGCCCGAATCGGGAGCGTTTGAATGGACGGAGGTGCGCCAGTTTAACCTAATGTTCGAAACCCAGTTTGGAGCTACATCTTCGGGTGGCGACGGTGATGATTCGGTTTACCTGCGGCCTGAAACGGCACAAGGTATTTTTGTAAACTTTAAAAATGTGATGGATACCGCCCGTCAGCAGGTCCCCTTTGGTATTGCCCAGGTGGGTAAAGCATTCCGTAACGAGGTCGTAGCCCGACAGTTCATCTTTCGGATGCGAGAGTTTGAACAGATGGAAATGCAGTATTTTGTAGAGCCGGGAACGGATGGAGAAAGTTATGACCACTGGCTGCAAAAGCGTATGGAGTGGCACAAGGCACTGGGTATTCGCGAAGAGAAGCTGCGCGTCGAAGATCATCCTGAAGATAAGCTGGCACATTATGCCGAAGCCGCTGCCGATATTCAGTATGAGTACCCTATTGGCTGGCAAGAGGTTGAGGGTGTGCATAATCGGACAGATTTTGACTTGAGTCAGCATAAAGAATTTTCGGGCAAGAAACTTTCCTATTACGATCAAAAGAAAGAGGAGCGGTACATACCGTATGTCATTGAAACCTCTATAGGACTCGATCGCACGGTAATGATGGTGCTCGCGGATGCTTACCGGGAAGAAGAGGTAAATGGCAATACGCGAACGGTGCTTAAAATGAATCCAGAGCTGGCACCAACGAAAGTGGGCATTTTCCCGCTTATCAAAAAAGAGAAATTACAAAGCCTGGCACATGATATTACTAATGAGCTGCGCGAGGATTATAATGTGTTGTATGACGAATCCGGATCAATCGGTAAACGATATCGCCGACAGGATGAAGCCGGTACTCCCTTCTGTATTACGGTTGATTTCGATGGTGTAGAGTCGGAAGGCGAAGATACGGTAACCATTCGTTACCGTGATGATATGACCCAGGATCGTGTGCCGGTAAGTCGTCTCAAAGAGGTAATCGATGATAAGATGAAGGAGTGGAGTCCGGAAAATAGTTAATGTGTTGTCCCAAGCATGGATAGTTGGGACAGCGGCAAAAACAAATATCTGACCGGCACAAATGGAAAAAGGGATAGTGCAAGCGTCCGCCTGTATTACTGTTGTTTATATATCCAAGTTTAAAAGATTGTGGATGAAACAGGGAAATCGCACGTTGGACATGCTATTTTTTGTGATTAGCCGCTTCGCCACCGCTTTTGTTAATCCATTCAATTATTGTAGATGTAAATTTATCCAGAAACTGGTTTGGGAGAGTACCGTATTCTTGAGGTAAGCCCGTGTCTGCTTTTTGGAATAAATGGTTGGCTTGTTCAAACACTTCGATCCGATAGGGCACACCGGCCGACTCCAGCGCTGCTTTGATAGGAGGTTTGTTTTTGCCAGCAAGCACTTGTACATCTTTACCGCCAAATAAAGCCAGAACAGGGATGTCAAGTTTCTTTAAATCATTCGTGGGATCGTAAAACAGCAGTGACTGCATTTGGGGATTGGTAAATGCTTGCAGCAAGCCCTTACCCTGGGCGGATGCAGCAGAATCAAAATTAGCTATTTGGGGTTTATTTTGATTGGGCAGGCTTCTGAACATTTCCCCAATTTTTTTCTCATAGTGTTTTTTTGCTGCTTTTACATTGTTCTCATTATGTATAGCCTCCAGTGCTTTTTGAAATGCTGAAAGGGCAGGTTCAACTTTTGCTTCTTCAAAGCCATTTTGTATAAAATTTTGTTTTAACTGATATTGCAAAATTTTATCAAGCGTCAATGATGGTGAAGCCATTAAAATGAGCTTATCAACTTTTTTGTTTTTTGCCGCTACTCTCCCCCCGACAATGCCACCCTGACTGTGCCCCAGTAAAATAATTTTTTTAAAATTATGCTTTGGTCTTTTTGTAAGATATTTGATGATTGCTTCTACATCCGAAGCCAGCATCTGGAGTGTAGTATTTCCAAAGCTTCCGGTTGATTGCCCAACCCCGCGGTCGTCATAGCGGAAGGTGGCAATATTGCTTGTAGTAAGAGAGTCAGCCAAAACGGCAAAAGGTTTAAAATCGCTGAGTGGGCGCAACGTCTCATCCCGATCTTGGGCCCCGCTGCCAGACATCATGATAACCAGTTGTTCTGGCTTGTTGTTTTTCGGCCAGGTTAACGTGCCACCAATATCAATCGAATCATTTTTAATTATAAGATCTTTGTGGTGATAGGGTAGATCTTTTTGTTGTTCAGCTTTTGCCTGTTCTTCTTCCTTTTTATCATACCGGTGTAGTTCAAACGAAAACTGTCGCCCATTTTGGGAGAAGGTGCCACTGATAACAGAGTCACTTTTGAAGATACCAGCAAAGGAAGCATAGCCGGGTCCGGCCGGGAACCCGAATGAAATAGAATCGGTTTCGGTGCGGCTAATATTCTGAAGCCCTAACCCTTTTGCGCCTTGTTGGGGAATGTCGATGGTGCCCGAGTATGAGCTGTCGTTTTTTTGAAAATGGGTGATGATGTGCAGTTTCTGGCCCATAATATTGATGTTGCCCCTCCAGTCACCGGACAAGGATTGGGCCGATCCCAACAGTGGCAGTAAACAAATCACAATGAGAGTAGAAAGAATAGTTTTTGCTTTGGACATGATAAATTTCGGATCTTAGTTAGATTTCTGATACAGATAAAAGGAATAGCCGGCCGGGATGAGTGCCAACAGAACAGTAATAATAGTAAACAGGGTGCTGTAGGTTTGTAACTCAAAAAATGGATATAAAATGATGAGCAGCAATCCGCCGCTTACCCAAATATAAGAACCTATTCTGTGCGTTTGGCGCCAATTATCGGCATCCTCGAGGGCCCAAGGCACGCGGATCCCAATAAAATAATTGGGTTTAATGATGCGTAGATAATTGCCGAAAATCAGAAAAAATACTGCAATTCCGAGAAAAAGAATTCCCTGTGAGGGAATGGTATAGCCCAGCGCGTTGATCAGGATCCATCCCTGGATAGCTACCAGAAATACTACACAAGCAGTACGCAATACGGGAATAGGTTTTTGGTCAATGGTTATACGTTTTTTGGGATCAATTTTGGGCAGGTACAGTAACACGGCATAGATAAATATATTGGTAACCGGGGTTATTAAACTACCGAATGTTTTGCTGCCATAGCCGGACACTTCGCCCTGAAAATTCCATTGTATAGCTATGCGTGCCGGCAGCTGATCCCAAATGAAAGGCAGCAGGGCAAAGGGTAAAAGCACGAGTAAAATATTGTACCATTCTTTTTTGAAGGCGTAGGTAAGGGTATTCATGACAAGTTTATTCTTTGTTGATCATTTCCAAAAACCAATTGGCGGCTTCTTCAAGCACGGTAGTATTAATGGAATACAGGATAAATTGCCCGTCACGTTCTCCGCTGATCAGCTCGGCTTGTTTCAGGATATCCAGATGGTGCGAAATGCTGGGCTTGCTGATATCAAACTCATTGGCAATTTCACCCGCACTGAGATCGCGGTCCTGCAGCATCTGCAGGATATTACGGCGCGTGGGGTCACTTAAGGCTTTAAATAAATTATTCATTTAGATATTTAGATAACTATCTAAATAATAAAAGTCAAGATCGCCGGGCTAAGGAAGGCTATAATTAAAGCTAAGGCTACCGGAAGTATTTTTCCTTGGGATGGGTATAGGGTTTAAAATAGTTCTTAGCTGTTCGAGACAGAATAATATAAACGGCTTTTGGAAATCCTGTGAAAATAAAAATGCCCATCTCAGCGATAAGCCAAGATGGGCAAATGTAACATAAAAGATAATGTTAGGAGCCGTTGCCAGAGTCGTCCATCATTTCTGCTTTTGCAATTCCTACTACACCACAAGCTTTGCGAGGACCGGCAGCACCAGAAGGCTGAGAGGTCAGGTCATCTTGGCCGCCGTGCAGAATCACGCCGTGTCCAATAATACTATTTGAACCGTTGAGTGAAAGGGTATTATCTACAAAATCAATAGAGGCGTTGCCATCAGCATCGGCTTCGATATTGCCCATATCACCCATGTGTCGAACGGAATCGGTTGGAGCGCCGTGTTTATTTCCGGCAGGATTATAGTGTCCACCGGCGGAGGTGCCATCTGATGCTGAGCAATCCCCATACTGATGAATATGGAATCCGTGCATTCCAGGCGTCAATCCTTCAAGATTTCCTTGAACGCGCACGCCGTCGTCTGTTTTGGTAAATGTAACTGATCCTGAAACATCATTGCCTTTTGTGGGATGAACAACTGCAACAGCTTTTGAGTAATCAGTACTCATTTCTGCTTTTGTTTTGTCTTTCTCCATCTGTTGCTTGTTACTTTCTTGTTGAACACAGGATACAGCAAATGTAATGAGCAGTATTCCTAGTGAACATCGCTTTAATATCGTCATAATTTATGAGCTTTTAATTTTGGGCTATAGTTAGAGCGTCAAACAGGTGATAAGGTACAGGCATTCAACAATTTTTAAAAATATCTTCCTGCCCAGCTAGCTAACACCTCGGCTACGTATTTGCTGTCTTGTTCATGCATCAGTAGGTGATCTGCGCCGGCCAGTGATACAAAACTTTTAGGATGACGGGCGGTTTTGTAAATATGTGCGGCATTGTCAATGCCAACAGTGTTATCCGTAGGAGAGTGGAAGATCATGAGTGCACGGTCCAAATGCTTAATAGCATCATCCATCTTGTTAGCTTCGAGATCATCAATAAATTGTTTTTTAATGGTGAAACTGCGTCCGCCAAGGGTAACGGTAGCCTTCCCTCGGGACTCAATCTCATCCAGTTTGGCACCTAAGTTCTTCTTTACATGCTCGGGATCAGAAGGAGCTGCAATAGTTGCCACAGCTTTACTTTCGGGGATATCACCGGCTGCTTGTAGCACGGCTGCTCCGCCAAGCGAATGACCAATCAATATTGTGGGGGACTGATGATGTTTGCGCAGGTACGAGGCGGCCTGCAGCAGATCATCAACATTGGATGAAAAATTGGTATCCACAAAATCGCCTTCGCTTTCTCCAAGCCCGGTAAAATCAAACCGGAATATGCCTATGCCTCTTTTATTCAGCGTTTTACTTATATTTTTTACGGATCTTAAATTTTTGGAGCAGGTAAAGCAGTGAGCAAAAAGAGCAAAAACATCTGTTGCAGTATCCGGCAGGTCTAGTTGGGCCGAAAGGGGATCACCTTGGGTTCCTTCAAAAGTAATTTTTTCTGATCGCATGATCGAAAATTGATTTATATGTTTAGAGTACCTTTGTTAATGACCACTTCAATATAAAAGTTCTTACGTATGTCTGATAACGAAACACCTCTATTTCATTTGGCATTTCCGGTTGCTAATCTGGATGAAACGCTTTCTTTTTACCACGATGTACTGGGTTGTAATACTGGAAGAAGTTCGGATCAGTGGATTGATTTTGATTTTTGGGGACACCAAGTAGTTGCACATTTAAGTCCTGATGAAGCGGGTAAATCCAGTATGAATGATGTGGACGGACATGCAGTGCCGGCCAAACACTTCGGCCTTATTTTGGAGTGGGAGCAATGGGAACAGCTGGCCGAGCGCCTACAGGAAGCGGATGTAGATTTCATTATTGAACCCTACGTACGTTTTGAGGGAGAGCCGGGAGAACAAGCTACTATGTTTTTTACTGATCCCAGCGGCAATGCCTTAGAATTCAAAGCTTTTCGGAATAAAGAGCAGATTTTCGCGACGTAGTTTCTTATTGGTTAATGGTTATTAGGATTATTCAATTAACTAATAACCATTAACTAAACTCTTCCTCAATTTTACTCATCTCAGTGGCCAGCTCTTCCCACTTGGCATATGTTTCAACAAGTTCGGCCTTAAGCTTTTCATACTCTACTGAAATTTCTTTTACCTGCTCTTGGTCATCATAAAAATCAGATTCCGCCATTAGCTCTTCAATTTCTTCTTTTCGGGCCTCCATGAGTTCGATGTCTTCTTCCAGCGGATCTATCTGTTTTTTCAGTGGTTTAAGCTTTTCATATTTTTGTTGTCGCTTTTGGGCTTCTAGCCGCCGTTCTTCTTTTCGGGATAGCGTTTTATCCTGGGATGAATTTTCATTCGATGCAGATTCTTTCTGTTCATCTTCACGTTCTCTTACTTTTTCCAGATAATAAGAGACATTACCCAAAAAGGTATTGGTTTCATTGGGGCGTACTTCCAGCACTTTATTGACAATTGGGTCCAAAAAATCACGATCATGGGATACAATCATAAACGAGCCTTCATACTGCTTGAGCGCCTGCTGTAAAATATTTTTAGATTGCATATCCAGGTGATTTGTCGGCTCGTCAAAAATCAGAAAGTTAGCTGGCTGCATGAGCATGCGCGCTAGGGCCAGCCTGCTTTTTTCGCCCCCTGAAAGCACGGACACTTTTTTAAAAACGTCATCACCCTGAAAAAGGAAACATCCCAGAATCGTACGGAGTCGCGTTTCTTTAGCCATGGGGGCCGCCTCACGCATTGTTTCAAATACGGTATGATCGAGATTGAGTTCGTCGGCTTGGTGCTGGGCAAAATAGGAGGTTGTTACATTGTGACCCGGTTCTCGCTGCCCACGGTCAATATCTTCGATGCCGGCGATCATACGTATCATCGTTGATTTACCTGCACCATTAGGACCAAGCACCGCAATTTTATCACCGCGGTCAATAGAATAGGAGAGATCCTCAAAAACAACATTATTATCATATTGTTTACGAATGTTTTCCAGCTCCATGACTACGGCCCCACTTCGCTCGGGCGGCGGGAATTCAAAAGAGATTTCCTGCTCGCGTTCGTCAATCTCTATCTTATCCATTTTTTCCAGCTTCTTGATGCGGCTCTGTACTTGGGCCGCCTTGCTGGCATTATATCGAAACTTGTCGATAAACTCCTGTATCTCCTTAATTTCCTGCTGTTGATTTTCATAAGCCTTTCGCAGGTGTTCTTTTCGTTCGGCGTGTTTTTCTTCGTAATAATCATAGTTGCCGGAATAATCCAGTAGGTCACCATGCTCAAGGGCAAGGGTACGCTTGGTAATCTTATTGAGAAAGGCCTTGTCGTGAGATACGACAATGACTGCGCCCTCATAATTTTGCAAGAACTGCTCAATCCAGCGTAATGATTCGATATCCAGATGGTTCGTGGGTTCATCCAACAACAGGTACATTGGTTTGCGAAGCAGAAGCTTGCCTAAGGCAATACGCATCAGCCACCCGCCGCTGAATTCGGTGGTAGGACGATGAAAGTCATCAGGAGTAAATCCCAGTCCCATTAATATTTTTTCGATGTCTGATTCCAGCGAATAAGCCCCGGAGTGTTCTATGCGACTTTGCAGCGACCCTACCCGTTCCATTGTTTTTTGATATTGGGCCGAATCCTCTTCGAGTGATGCCAGCTTTTCGCGTTCCTGCTGTACTTGTTGCTCCAGCTCCCGGATGCCTTCAAATGTTTTTTCCATTTCTTCGTAGACGGTAAGTTCGGGATCCGGATCCACGCCGTCTTGGGGCAGATATCCAACAGTGGCCGATTTTGACATGGTAATATCGCCTGAACTAATTTCAAGTTCACCGGCAATAATTCTAAGTAGTGTTGATTTCCCTGCCCCGTTGGGGCCCACGAGGCCAATTCGTTCACCGGGGTTAATAACAGTACTAATATTATCGAACAGGTAATCGCCCCCGAATGTGAGTGATATATTATCTAGCTGAAGCAATATAAAATGATCGGTTCAAATTGAATATGAATATAAGCAACAAAGCGATGGAGCTAAATGATGAATTAATATTAATACCAAGAGTAGTTTTTCAAATGAGCCACATTTCTGCTATTTTCCGCCTATGTATTTACTGATATTTTATTTATCGCTTGCCATCGGTGTTTCTTTTCTGTGTTCCATACTGGAAGCGGTCTTGTTGTCTGTAAGCCGTTCTTATATAGCGATAATGGAGCGTAAAGGCGAAAGGAGCGGTAAGCTGTTACGCCGTTACAAGGAAGATATTGATCGACCGCTTTCGGCTATTCTAAGTCTCAATACGATTGCTCATACTGTAGGTGCGGCCGGTGTGGGTGCGCAGGCCCAAATTGTATTCGGTGATGCCTATGTTGCCATTACATCTGCAGTACTTACCTTTCTTATTTTGGTACTTTCCGAAATAATTCCCAAAACTATTGGTGCTACCTATTGGCGGGAGCTGGCACCTGTTGCGGCACGAACAATGCGTGCATTGATGTTCTTGCTGTATCCACTGGTTGTGATGTCACAGGCCATTACACGTTGGCTATCGAACGAAGATAATATCCCCAGCTTTAGCCGCGAAGAATTTAGTGCACTGGCTGATCTCGGGGTTGAGGAAGGGGTCTTTGAAGAGGAAGAATCGCGTATCTTTAAAAATCTAATTCGTTTTAACTCCTTGCGTGTCAAGGATATTATGACCCCCCGAACGGTGGTGGTAGGCTTTGATACAGGTTTGACAGTTGGAGAAGTAAGCGACAAAGTTGAGCAACTTCACTTTTCACGATTGCCTGTTTATGGGGAAGGCCGCGATGAGATTGCCGGTTATGTACTTAAGCATGATCTACTTTTGATGATGGCCCGCGGAGAGACCGACCGAAAGCTAAAGGAGCTTAAGCGTGATATTCTTATTGTTCCCGAAATTATGCCATTGCAGGATCTCTTTGAGCGATTGATGAGCAAGCAAGAGCATATTGCTATCGTGGTTGATGAGTATGGTGGATTTGCCGGCGTTGTGACCATGGAGGACTTGGTAGAGACGCTGCTGGGTATGGAAATTATTGACGAGGTGGATACTATCGAAGATATGCAGAAGATGGCTCGTAAAAAGTGGATGGAACGCGCAAAACGTTTGGGCATTGTCCCAGAAGACATGGAGGATGCTGAAGATGCTTCATCTATGGAATCCTCATCCTAGCTTAGTCAAAAAGTCGCTTGTGAATTGTTTTTACGGATGATTCTATTAGATGCTCATCCGTTACAATATTAAGATTTCCTTTCGACTTGCTGTAGGATACCAGATTTACAGCGTCGGTGTCTAGACTGGATAGTACGTTATCTATCAAAGATTGCATGTCTTTCTGTGGACAACCAACAAGGCTGATAATTCCCTGTTTATTGATGATATCGACCGTACCAAAGGTTCTGAGCTGCTCAGCAGCTTCATCCAGATTATGTCCATTGCCGATTGTTATGGATACCGATGCTTCGGTTGTGGTTACGACATCCACCGGCAGGTGGTGCCACCGAAGGATATCAAAAACGCCGGCTAAAAACTCATATCCCATTACGGTCTGAGAAGAAGTAATAGTAAGTATACTGCAGTCTTGTTTTGATGTCATGGCTTTTACGCCGTTATCTGTTTGGTTGTCACCTGAAATAACGGTTCCTGCATCTTCGGGAGCAAAAATATTTTTTACGCGGATAGGAATATCATTCAATGAGGCTGGTTTTGTAGTTGAAGGATGCAGAACTTTAGCGCCAAAATATGCTAGTTCGGTTGCTTCCCGAAAATTGAGTTGTGGTATAGATTTAGCTTGCGACACGAGCCGAGGATCACAGGTAAAAATACCGCTTACATCAGTCCAAATCTCAATAGCCTCTGCCGAAAGGGCTGCACCAATGAGACTGGCAGTATAGTCCGAGCCTTCAAATCCGAGGGTAGTGGTACGGCCGCTTTCATCCTGACCATAATAACCGCCGAGTATGGGAATGTTGCCTTCTTCCAAGATATCAATCAACCGATTGTTGTGTTGATGAATAAAATCCATGTCGGGGTTGGCCTCCCCAAAATTAGAATCTGTACGGATAATATCAGCAGCGTCAATCCAACTGGCAGGACGTCCACTGGCTGTAGCACATTTGGCAAACAGATACGAAGAGAGACGCTCTCCGATAGACGAAATAGCATCTTTGGAGCCGGCTGTAAGTTCTTGGGTATTATGTACTTCGGTCAGATAGTCTTTAAGTTCATCAATCCGATTATCAATCCAGTTGATACATTTATCGGACGTTGGTTGCTTATTTGAGAACTCAGTAAAAAAGTTTGTTATTAGTTGTTTATGACGCTGCTTAATATTGTCAGCTATTTCATGAGATTCTTGGAGATTATGTAACGCTTTTTCTGCGGCTGCTACCAGTTTTCGGGTTGTACGTGCTGTAGCTGAAACAACAATAACAGGTTTTTCATAGCGATTAATAATATCAATAATCCGCCTCCAGCTATCTTCGTCGCCCATCGAAGTGCCGCCGAATTTAAGAACGTGCATTAAAAATCGATTTTAAAATTTTAATTGTTGAGTTTCGATATCAATAGATGTGAAGATATTTAAATCTTACCAAACACTCGAGATTGTGATACTTTTTTCGATATGAAATGAGATAAAAGATAAGCGTTCTTGCAGAGGTTATAATCCAACATCAACAGAATAGCTAAAACCTTGTTTAGTAATTTCTTTTTGGTGGTCATTAATAAACTCAGCGATAAAATAACTGGGTACTACCTGAGTGATACCATACGAAATTCGTTTTTTAGGAACAATGTAGGGAGTGCCAGTATATGGTTTAATGGCAGTATCAGATTTCGAAGAATCGGGACGCGGAACCAATATTCGTTCTGTGGAGACAGAAGCAGAACGTGCCATACCCACCCAGTCAAGCGTTTTGTAGTTGTCTTTACTTGCTAATACTAATCCACCGCTTATGCCTGGGTTAAAAATGGCATCGCTGGTAAGAAGGTGGCTTTCAGTATCAGTAAATTTGCTAACAATACCCCGCGTAACCATTGGGTACCCTTTGGGAAAACCAAGAATATAAAGAAATGATCCTGCTTGTAAATTTCTGGAATTCCCTATATCGAAAGGCAAAGAAGCTTTCGAAAACTCAGCTTTCTCACTTTGAATTGTTAACATTGCTAGGTCCACAAAACGATCTGACGCAATGATATTGAATTGGTTTACTTTTTGACCATCGAAACCTATATCACTTTGTTGTTGCTTAATTTTGATTGATTTGATGTACTTGTTGGTTATGATATTGTCACCTTTGAAATAATTGATGGTAGTATCAGGTGAGGTGACCACGTGGGAGCACGTGATTAGTAATGAACGGTCTTTATTTTGTTGCAATACAATAGCAGTGCCGGCCGAACTGTTTTCAGTGGATACCTGACTATCAGCAATTTTTGACAAATCATTCGTCTTTATATCATTCAGTGTAATGCGAGGATTCTTGAAATAATAATTTTGGTAATGGGCGGTGGATAGTATGCGTAAAATTGACCTTTCAGCTCTTTTAAGATACTGCGAGGTACCTTGAGATGGGAACGCACTGGTGTAATATTTAGATTTTGCCTGTCTTTCAACATTATCAGATACATTTGAAGTACTGGAGCAGCCAGTGGCTAAACTGCCAATCAAGATGAGAAGCAGTACATTTTTCATGCGATCCTTATTTTACATCAGTTTAGAGTTGTAGCATCTGCTGTTTGTAATTCTTGTTGCATCTCTTCCTCAATAGAAACATAAAATACTTTATCTCCAGATGTAGTCCCCGGTGGGTTATCTACAGTAAATGGTTTAATAACGTGGTTCGATGCAATAACGAATAAGGGAATAATAAAATTATCATTTTGTTCTTTAAATTCCTCAAATGATAATTCATCGGTAATTTTTTGAACGGATATACTTCCTTTTTGGGAGATAATTTTTGAAATTCGTTCAAAATTCAGGGCGTCATGAAATAGCAGTCTTCCACTTAGATGACTGGTTACGTCTTTATTGTCAGAATGGCCTTGTGTGTTGGGTGCTAGCTGAAAAACATGAGAACGGCCAAAAATTTCACCAAACCGCAGTGCGGCCAGTGAGTTAACCTCATCATTGGGGGTTAACGAAAGCATCCGTCCTACACCATCCAGATCGAGTTCTTCGAGGGCAAGTTCAGAAAGAATGTTGCCTTGATAGGTTTCTAGCCCTCTTGATTTAGCTTTAGCTGTATTTTTCCAGTTTGAGTCGGCAACGAGAACTTTGAATCCTTCATTCTTAATTGTTTCTGCAATTTTTAAAGACCACTTATGTGCACCCAGTATAAGAACCCCATTGGGTACTGGTTTGGCTACGCCCAGCTTTCGGGCCACCCATGCTGCCGGGATACCGTATATAATTACCGTACTGATGATGACAATGAAAACAATGGGTACTAACTGGTTGGCTTTTTCAAAGCCGTTTGCTGCCAGTTGGATAGCAAAAATAGAAGAAATTGAAGCAGCAACTACACCGCGGGGAGCCATCCAGGAAAGGAATAATTTTTCGCGCCAGTTAACTTCAGAAAATAAGGTTGAGATATAGACTGAAAGCGGGCGTGCAATAACAATGAGAATCACCAGAAAAAGTACTATTCCCCAGTTTAAGCTGGCTAGCAGGTTACTGAGTTCTACTCGGGCAGCGAGCAATATAAAGAGGGCAGAAAGCAGTAGTACACGCAGGTTTTCTTTAAATTCAACAATATGATTAATGCGTGCTGTTTTTTGGTTAGCGAGCGCAATCCCCATAAGTGTAGTAGCCCACAAGCCGGATTCGTGTTGCAGCATGTGCGATATGGTAAAAACGGCCACCACCACCATTAAATTAACCGGGTTTTGCAGATAGTCGGGCAGTAGGTGTCGTTTTAGTAAAAAGTAAATTAATGCGGCACCGGCAAGACCAACAATGGTACCAAAGAAAATAGTTTTAACGATACTCATGATAGCTACGCTGGTAGCCGCCGAAAAACTAGTACTCAAAATCACTTCAAATACAAGTACCGCTAACATAGCGCCAATAGGGTCAATTACGATTCCTTCCCATTTTAGGATGGACCCCACTTGTCCTGAGGGACGAACCTGTCGCAGTAATGGAATAATAACCGTAGGGCCGGTAACCACAAGTATGGCTCCCAGCAGAATGGACAGTTCCATTCCAAAATCAAAAATATAATAAGCTGCAAAGCCAGAGATAACCCAAGTGATGACGACACCGACAGTGACGAGTTTTCCGATGACACTTCCAACATCTTTCAATTCCGAGAATCGAAGACTTAAGCCTCCCTCAAAAAGAATAATAGCTACAGAAACTGAGATAAAGGGTGTTAGCAGATCGCCCATGAGCAGATCAGGATCCAGCAGGTTAAAAACGGGCCCTGCCAAAATGCCTGAAATCAATAAAAGCAGTATAGCCGGTAGTTTAGTTTTCCAGGCCAACCATTGTGCCCCGATACCAAAGACGAGAATGCTCGTTATTCCGATAAGTAAATTAGCGCTCATAAAACTAAAAAATTAAAACGTTACTTTTACGTAAAAATTTCCGGTTCTAAAATGATTAAAGATGAAATAATAACCAAAGATTATTCCTTAACCATTCCGAATATCCGTAATTTATAAATGTTTATTTATAGATCTATTGAATAGATCATCTGATAATAAAAGGGAATGATTTGCATTCAAAATCACTTAATATAATTCCTTTTGTCACAAAATGGAAGATAACTACAAGAATTGAAAAAGGATAAATTCATGACGGGATTATTCGAACAAATATTATTGCTATAATTGTCAACACTGCCTTTATTTATAATTTTTAAACATTTTGAAACAGATAAAGCAATGAAAAAACAAATTAGAAATGTATATTAATGAGCCTTATTTCGAATTTCGAATAAACTTTTTGCAATAACTAAAAGTCTGAGATTGTGTCAACTAGTATATCTGATAAAATAAAACATTTTTTCAAAAAAGATTCAGCAGCTGGAATGATGTTGTTGTTTGCAACCATTCTTGCCCTGGTTGTTGCTAATAGTCCGCTTTACGAAATGTATCACCATCTTATGGAGATGCATATCCAGCTGGGTGTTGGTGATTTAACTATTAATGAAACTGTTCACCACTGGATCAATGACGGTCTTATGGCCATATTTTTCTTGCTGGTTGGATTGGAGATTAAGCGAGAGCTAAAGTATGGGGAACTTTCTACTGTGCAATCAGCTTTATTGCCCGCTGTTGCAGCGGTCGGTGGTGCTATGATACCTGCTTTAATTTACTGGGGATTTAATGCCGGGACAGCAAATATGGGAGGTTGGGCAATTCCAATGGCTACCGATATTGCTTTCGTCATTGGGGTTGTAGCACTGCTAGGAACACGAGTGCCGGTGTGGGCTAAAGTATTTGTGACAGCTATCGCTGTTGTGGATGATCTTATTGCAGTGTTGATAATTGCCTTCTTTTATACTGAATCAATTAGTATGGTGGCATTGGGAATTGCAGCGGTATGCCTGCTCGTATTGCTATTATTTAACTATCGAGGAGTCAACAAAATTTCTCCGTATATGATAATTGGATTTATCATGTGGTGGGCCGTTCTTAAATCAGGTGTCCACGCAACAATTGCTGGTGTAATGTTGGGATTTGTAATGCCGGCTAGCCGAGGATGGAGCCTGGAGCGGTTGAAAGAATATGCCCAAGAAGGTTTTGACTTGTTTAAACAGGCTGAAGACGAAGATATGCCTGTTACTAAGGAGCAGGCCCTAAATCATATGGAAGAGACGGTGAATCATGCAGAATCTCCACTGCATCGCTTAGAGCATAAATTACATTTTTCGGTCTATTTTCTGATTATGCCAATCTTCGCCTTTGCTAACGCGGGGGTTGTCTTTGATCCTGAGGTGATGGGACACGCTTTAGTTTCTACCTTGACATGGGGTGTTGCTATTGGACTGTTTGTGGGTAAGCAGATAGGAATATTTGGATTTACTTGGATTCTCACCAAGTTGGGACTTACTGATTTAGCTGATAATAAGGAAACCTGGAAAGTGGTTTATGGTGTTGCTCTGCTTGCCGGAATAGGCTTTACGATGTCATTATTTATCGGCAATCTTTCGTTTACAGATTTCGAACATCTGGAGTTTGCTAAGATTGGTATCCTGTTAGGATCTCTAGTGAGTGGGTGTTTGGGATACTTTGTGCTTAGTCTTCAGCCATCTTTCGGTGCTGATACCCAAGAACCATTAGATGTACCTGAAGGTAATGAAGTGCAATAATCATTAGTTGTTTCACTCTAGGGCAGCTGTATGATACAGCTGCCCTTTTTTATTGCTTATTAAATTTTCCTAAGGCAAGATGTAATACGTCTTAATTATCCAATGAAATCGATGGGTCAGCAATGGTACCTTGGAGAGGTATTTGGATACCCTTTTTCGTCTTTGGAAGAGAAAAAGAAAAAAGGGTTTCAATATTTTCCAATGTTTTTTGGAACGACGGTGAAAGATCAGTAATAGTAATTCTAGTATCCTGAAATGCTGAATTACCAATTGGTCGGTAAGTTTGTAGAAATCCCGAGCTTGAGATGAGTGCAAGTTCTGATTGGAGGATCCAATTAATGGCTTTCAACCGGGACTTTTTTGTAGGTGAAGTACTGATATTAAATGATTTAAAAGGTATAGTATCAGTGGGATATCCCAGTCCTTTAATGATAAAGCTGTATTTTTGCTGTTGTGAGGAGGTAGGGGACCATACAATATTTTGTGCCGAAATCTGATGGGCGATATTGAAAAGTGACAATGGGCGATCCGGTGGAATGCTTGCTTGATATTGCATGTGACGAGCTTTAATTGATGAACGACTGTTACCCGGCAGCACAGTTGTAAATCCGGAAAATGTGGCTTTGATATTATGATTTGTAGAGCGGTTTGTACTGTCAGTCAGTTGTTGTATAAGGTCCAGAGCATTTCCTTGATAGCTGAGGGTTAATGTATCTGATTTCACTTCCTGTATGCCGGATGATATAGTATAGGAGGGACGTATAGCCGAGAGGTTGAGTTCGGTAAGGTTTTTGAGTCCGTATTTTAACCCGCCAAAATAAATATTTAATACGTCAAGATAACTGATATCAAACGATAAGCGGTTAGCTCGCTGTATGTGATTATTGAAGATGACCGTCCAATCGTTAACAGTAATATCGGCTGCAAAGGGGGTGACATCGATTGAGGAATACTGAGCAGAGATATTCCCATGTTGTTGAGCCTGCTTTTGTATAGCCTCGTCGAGTTGCTGTTCGGCTTGGGAAGCGGCGTAAAAATGGTAGCCCACAATAAGAATCATGAGCCCCGCAAGGCCTATGAGGTAATATCTTTTATGCATGGTTTTTATACCACAGATTTGTACAGATTAAAATAGATAACGCCAATTTTTAAAATCAGTTTATATCTGTGGTCAACTTATCCAGAATTTTATCGAAGGTATAACTGTCTTCTTCACTTGCTTTCATATTCCGAAGCGTGAATTTACCTTCAGCTAGTTCGTTGCCACCCACAATAATAACATGACGGGCATTTTCGCGGTCAGCATCTTTCATTTGTGATTTGATAGATCGACCGATGTAATCCATGGAGGCCGAAAGTCCCGCAGCCCGAAGCTTGGGTAAATGTTCCAGTCCCCATTTTCGTGCTTCTTCACCGAGCGTAACGATATAGACATCCAGCATTTCTTCTTCCACCAGATTGATGTCGAGCTCTTGGCAAGCAATAAACAATCGTTCCATACCGGCTGCAAAGCCGACAGCAGGTGTATGTTGACCACCAATTTCTTCGATGAGCAGGTCATAGCGTCCACCGCCGCCAAGTGCATCCTGGGAACCTAAATCGGGACTGATGAGCTCAAATGCAGTACGTGTGTAATAATCTAGCCCGCGTACCAGGTGCGGATCTTCTTCGAAAGAAATGTCTAGTTCAGTGAGCAGCTCTTTTACCCGCTGATAATGTTCAGCTGTCTCCTCGGTTAAGAAATCTGTGATGACCGGTGCGTCTTCAATAAAAGACTGATCTTCCTCTTCTTTAGAATCCAGAATACGCAGTGGATTGTTTTCAAAGCGTTTCTGAGAAATACTGCTTAGCTTATCAAGATGTGGACGGAAATAATCTTTTAGTGCTTCAATATATTCTTTACGACTTTCGGGTTCTCCCACAGAATTAATCTTCAACGTTGTATTGCTGATGCCCACGCGATCATAAATGGCCATCATGAAAGCAATAATATCTACATCAGCAGCAGGATCGTCAGCGCCAATAATCTCGGCCCCGAACTGGTGGAACTGTCGCTGGCGGCCTTTCTGAGGTTTTTCGGCACGAAACATTGGTCCAATGTAGTACAGATTTTGTGTGCCGCCCCGCTGCTCCAGATGATGTTCTACAAAAGCGCGTGCTACCGGCGCGGTACACTCGGGACGCAGCACATATTGATCCTCACCGCGTTCAAAGGCAAACATCTCTTTAGATACAATATCTGTGCCTTCACCCACCCCGCGGGCAATGAGCTCGGTTTGTTCCATAATAGGGGTGCGAATTTCTTCGAAGTGAAATTTTTTGGCCTCCTGATGGATAATCTGTTCCAGCTTGTGCCATTTTCTTACTTCGTCGGGCAGGATATCTACCATCCCCACATGTGTGCTAAAGGTCGGTTGCGCCATGGATATAAATCGATTCGGTTTTAAGAATAATTTGCTCCAAAGATAATAGTCTGCCTGTAGAAATTCTCACTCAATTTCGTAAGGGTAGCCCCGGAATGGAAATCTTGCTTAAAACCACGACTCACATATCCGTCAATACGATTTTGCCAGTGTTTTTATTGTTCTTCATACGTTGGTGGGCAGTTTCGGTTTCTGACCAATCAAAGACAGAATCGATTACTGGTTTTAGTTTCCCATCTTTAAAAAGCGAAAGTGTTTTGGAGGCAAAGTCTTTGGTTAGATCAATTTTATATTCTTCAGTTCGATTTCGCAGCGTTGATCCCATGATAGACAATCGCTTGCGAAGAATGGGAATAAGGCTGATGTTTTCCACTTTGTGTCCACCTAGAAACGATAAATAAACCAGGCGTCCATCCATGGCCAGTACCTCCATATTTTTATGCCAGTAGGGCTTGCCGATAAAATCAATAACTACATTTACCGAATCCGCCCCGATGTCGCTGATAATCTCTTCAGCATAATTTTGCTCTTTATAATTGTAGGCGAAGTTGGCACCAAGTTCTTTGGCCGTATCGAGTTTGTGCTGTTTGCCGGCGGTTGCGATGATTCTTGCTTCATATAAGGAATAGGCCAGTTGAATGGCGGAAGTCCCAACACCACTTCCCGCGGCATGAATGAGCACCGTTTCCTGCTCTTGGAGCTCTGCCAGCCAGTCCAGTGTCTGAAAGGCGGTCAAGAAGGTTTCGGGAATAGCAGCTGCTTCTTCAAAGGATAAATTATCCGGCAGGCCCATTGCCATGTCTTCGTGGATGGTGCAATACTCGGCATATCCGCCACCGGGTAGCAATCCGAAAATACGATCACCGTTTTCCCATTCAGTGACTTCCGATCCCACTTTTTCTACCACGCCGGATATCTCTAATCCCAGGATGTTACTGGCTCCTTCGGGTGGATCGTAGTTTCCGGTTCGCTGGAGCAGGTCTGCACGGTTTATGGCAGTAGACCTAATCTTAACTAGCAGTTCATTTTCATCAGGTTCGGGAGTAGGAACTTCTCCGATTTTAAGAGCTGATCCGGATGATTCTTGTATAACCTGTATTGCTTTCATAAAGTAGGTCCTTTCTTATTAGAAAATACGTTTGTTGATTTCGTTGAGTGTGGTGTCAACCAGTTGATTGAGTTCATCAGAAATGTCGAGCATCCAGAGCGGAACCCCATAGAGCAGGGTAACAATAATTGAGCGAATTAAAATATCCAGATACACGCCACCCATTACCGGAATTTGAAAAACGATAAGCAGCGTTATTGCACCGCCGCCCAGAATATAAAGCATTCGCCATTCGAAGGGCTGCATAGAAAAGTAAATCCACACAAAAAGTACTTTGAGCATGTTGTAGAGCAGTACTGCAGAGGCTGTTCCAATGGCTGCGCCTACGATACCGTAAATGGGTATCAGGATGTAGTTGAGGATGATGGTAATGGCAATGAGGATGAGGCTTGAATACAGATCAAAACGGTAATGATCGGAGTTTAAAATAATAGCACCGTTTACGCCGGTGGCCATATCAAAAATGTTGGCTGTGCCAATAATGATGATAACCAGTGCGCCGCCGGAATACTCTGGCGGGAGAACGGCCATCAGATTTTCGAGATTGGCAATGACTCCAGCGAAAAGAAGTCCTGCTGCAATAAGCTGATTCATTGACGAGCGGTGATAGATCTGTTCAATTAAATCAAAATTCTGTTCTTCATAGGCATCGGCAATGATGGGCGATGATATTTTATAAATAGACTGCCGCATGATTGTGATAGCTGAGCCTATATAAAAAGCAATGGAGTAGATACCGGTATCATCAAGTCCGGCCAGGGAGCTGAGCATGATGATATCAATATTGGAAACAATAATGGATGCTATGCCCCCGAAAAAGGCAAACAGACTATATTTGACCATTCGCTTGAGCAGCGAGCGGTCCAGAAAATCAATATGAGGAGTGAGTGAGAGATCTGCGATGCTGTACATGTAGATGATTAGTGCCAGCAGTATGATCGCGTAATTCATCACAAAACCGACCATGAACTGCTCAAAGCTGATCCATCCCATAAAATGAATGACCAAAAGCAACATCGTAAGGAGTCGAACGGCCACATTCATCAGGAAGGATGACATCACCGTATCGTAGAGTGCCTGCACAAAGCTGGTGGTAACGTGGAAGTAGAGCATGGAAAATGCCAGCGGAAGGATAAACCAGTAGTAGCCGACCAGCAGTTCCGATCGTTCAATAAAATACTGCGTTATGCCGGGACGGAATATTGCCAAGATACCAGCGAGTAAAATAACCCCCAAAAAGGGTACAGCCATCGAAAGGAAGAGAAAACCATTGTGATTATTTTCCTTGTCTCGGAAAAAGGGGAAAAACCGGATGACGGTATTTTTCATCCCCAGGCTGGCAAGCTGTGACGATACCATGGCAAGGGAAATGAGGACACGCGTAAGCCCATACTCTTCCGGGGATAAAATGTTGGGATACATCCAAATGGTAACCACAAAGCCAATGGCAATGCCTGCATAATTGATAATTGAATTTTGGATGCTTTGTCGAAATATGACGCCCAAATCGGTAGAATATTTTGTTTATAGAGGTGTGAGAATGTAATAATATTTTTGATCAATCTATTGCCGCAGATGTACAGAAACTACAGCCCAAGTTTTCTGCTAATGATTTTCTTTATTGCCGGCCAGATATACTGTTTGTCAGTGATAGAAAGAGTTTTCAAATAGTGTAGCTTCCCGCTCATTATGATTTTTACTGCTGAGTAAATTTCTTCCAGCGCAATCCTTATGTGAATACTTTTCTCGTATTTTTGCTCTGAATATTTATTGAAGGCAAACAGCATTGATTTTAATGAAGCAAGGTATTGGTGTATAGTTTTGGCCCGATTGCGTAAATCGCTCCAGGAGTTAGCGTGGCCACTACGATAACAACTCATGATGTCAGGCAGTGCTCCGATCTCTCCGTGCCAAATAGCCAGCAGGTATAGCGAGTAATCGCCCACATGGGCATCTACAAACCACTGAGGCATATCGTTGAGTATGCTGCGGCGGAAAAGTACGCTGTTTGTTGCGCAATAGCCGCCTCCTTTTTCGATAATTGTTTTCGGTTTAACTATTGACTGACTTTTTATATTCGGAAAAACAAAGCGCCTGTTTCCATTTTCATCGACCTCAACGGCATTGTGGAGAGACAGAGACATATCAGGATAAGACTCCATATAGTTGTACTGTTTCTGTAGTTTTTCGGGATTGGTCCAGTAGTCGTCGCCGTCGCAAAACGCAATATATTGCCCCCGTGCTGCTTTTAAGGTCTCCAGAAAATTATGTCGACCGGTGGGATTTCCATTAATAAATCGGACGTTGTCCCGGGATCGTAGGAAAAGCCGGATTTTTCCGGGATGGGCTTTGGCCAGTTCTTTGCATATTTCCCTAGTGCCGTCGGTGGACTCATCTTCACCAATAATAATTTCAAACGGGAAGGTTGCCTCCTGATTTAGTACACTTTCAATGCACTGCCGAATGTAGTTACTATGCTGATAGGTAGTTATACAGACAGATACCTGTGGGGTAATATTATTTACCGGTTTTTCTGTTCCAAGGTATTCCATTCAAAATGCTTTTCTATTTCAATAAATCGGTCGTCGTTGGCAATCTCATTTATGATAACGGGATTAAGCTGACTTTTCCATTCAAAGCCTGTTTTATTTTTACGATACACGTCATAAGGATCATCAGAAGGTGAGGTTGTACTGTTTTGTAAAAATGACTTGGTTTGTTCGTTCAAAGAGAGTCCCGCAAACTCAAGTACCTTTCGACTTTGTTGTATAGGATTACCGACTAATTTTTCATAGGACTGTATGCAGCATTGGTTTGGGAATTGCTGTGCCATATCCAGCATTAGCTTGGTGGCTTTGACCCAGCGCTCATAGCCATAGAAATCTTCAATGTCAGAATTTTTCTTATTTGCGTAGCGCCACTCATCTTTGATATTCCATTGCTTATCAAATTCTTTGGGTGCATTTTGCCACGAGTTGATGACCCCGCAGGGATGACGAACAATTCCAATAATCTTTGTGTCGGATTGCTGGAGAAGAGTTGGAATAATATTTAGATATCGCACTTCTTTCCATACAAGATGGGTAATGTTTTCTTTTTTAAACGAAGGTGTCGGATTTCCGCTCAGGTTAGTGGATTGGCAGACAAACTCATCATCGGTGGCAAGCAGTGCGTTGTGGAAAGTATTAATATCTTCAGAACTACTGTCGGCAGAAATTTCCTCATCAAATGAATAGGAAAAAATAGGCTGATAGCGATACGCTACATTAGGAGAACTGTTAAAAATTTGCCCCAGCCAGGAAGTGCCCGACCGCGGGACGCCAAATATGGCTATGTTATTCATATCAGACCAGCGTAAATGCAGTTAAAAAATCATTACGTATTTTTTCGGGATTGTTAAACATCAGCACATCAATAATTGACAAACCGGTTACAAAATCATCACCGAACTGCTCGTATTCGGGCAGTGATGGCTCAATAAATTTCAATTCTACTCCTTCATCCTCAAAAGTAGATTTGGAATACAAGTCTTTACCGCCGGTGGGATTGATATACGTTTTTGCCTTTTCTTGATGGCAGATGTCAATCAACCGTTCGGCCCGCCCCAACTCACGGTTGTCATAATTTTGAGAACTTACCTTAAAGTTTGTATCAATTTCCAGATACTCCGAACTTTGTCTCACGCTTGCCATAGCCAGATTGCCAATAGCGTTGCTGTTGGTATGGAGTACGCTTTTGATAATGGGGAAAACGTCATCAAAAAAAGGAGCGTTGCTGTAAGAAAACTTTATTTTTTTAAGCAGTTTGCCTCGTTTTTTGTCTGTCAGCGCATGATCCACTTCGTTGATCAGCTTATTTTGCGAAGCATCACTACAGGGGATGGTAAAGTACTTTTCGTTGCCATTAATCAGTACTTTATTTCTGTTTATCCACCCGCGGGTGATAAAATGGACATCATCATAGAACACGAAGGTATCTACCGCAGATACAAGCTGGAAATATCCTAAATAGGGGAAAAGATACGGCTGAACAATAGCTAGACTCATTATTATAAACGACTAATTAGTTGCTGCTTCAATTTTTTGCGATCGCGTAAAAGTTCTGATGTTTTATTATTTGCCAGTGTTTTTTGCTTTACCAGCTCTTTGACTTTGTTAAAGTACTGATAATTTTTGTCACCAATAGCGGGAGTCCACTGCCCGTTGGTTTCAAGAGGATATCCGAGATGCTGCATCTGCGATTGACAAATGCTCTCAACAATAGCCACCTGTTTCTGGGATAGACGATCTCGGTATTTTTGGGTGTTGGATGAATCAATGGGCTTGTCTAGGTTTTTCCAAAGCACATTACGATCGGCCTCTTCGCGTTTTTGTTGATTCTGGAAACACCGTTCATCAATATCTAAATTGAGATATTGCAGCAGATTTGTCATTGTTTGTTTCGTTAAGGTAATGAGCTCTTCATAGCTTAACCGGTGATAGGGGAGATGATGTGAAAGGTGCAGAGATCGACATTTTTGTTGGTCTTCCTTCCATGCATGGGCTGCTCCGTAAGGAGTAAAAAACAACATCTTATTTTTAAGCCAGGAGCTTACTACGTCCCGCGGATCGCGATACAAGTACACCCAGTTGATAGCAGAAAGACTTGTAGTGATAAGCCCGCTATAATTAAAGAGATGCCGTTCTTTGCAGACATATCCGGATTTACCATCCTGCAGGGCCTTAGTACTATACAATGTATCTACTGCTTCGACAAAACTTTTGGGAGCTGATTGCGAATACATTTCCTCGGCCGAAGTGTCAAGCTGCCAGTCACTAAATGGATGGTTTGCATATTTCTTCATCAGCGAAAGCAGGCGGATACTGTTTTTTTTATTTCGGAGATCACCAAAACGATCTGCAAAAGGTATAAAACTGTCAAAAAGTTGTGGGCTAACGGGTGCCGATAGCTCCGGATGATTACCTAGCAAAAGGCGCAGCAGGTTACTGCCAGATCGCTCGGAGTACAGAATGTAAATTCGTTTACAATCCATTGCCTATCCCTCTTTTATGATCTCAGAAATTCTGGAGATATCTTCTTCTGTCAGTTCGTGATAAAGCGGCAGGCATAAAATACGTTTTGAAACTTTTTCCGCAACCGGGGTGGAGTTATTGGTCGTTACATAGTCAAGTTTAGAAAGCAGGGGATAGAAGTAACGGCGGGTTTGAATGTTGTGTTCTTTTAAGTTTGTCAGCACAGTTTCTGTTTGTTGTTCGCTGTCAAAAAGTACCGGATAATAGCAGAAGTTATAGCTGCTGTTTGGTTGAATAGCCTGTTTTTGTACTTCAACATTCTCCAAATAATCATCATAAAGCCGGCTCAGCTTTTTACGTCGGGCAAGAACTTCATCTATATATTTCAGATTGACAATTCCCATCGCGGCATGCAGCTCCGAGTTTTTACCATTAATACCGACCCCGGTAAAATTATTAAGCCCATCGTGTCCAAAATTGCGCATTAAGTTGATCTTATTATGCAGTGCAGCATTATCGGTAACTAATGCGCCGCCTTCAACGGTATGGAAAAGTTTGGTAGCATGAAAACTACTAGTACTTATATCCCCATAATTAAATATCGGTTGGCCGTTGTACTTGGTACCAAAACAATGTGCGGCATCATAAATAATTTTGAGATTGTATTTGTTGGCAACTTTCCGAATTCCCTCAATGTCACAGGGATTACCATAGACGTGCGTAGCAATAATGGCTGATGTTTTGGTGGTTACAGCATCCTCAATTTTAGCAGGATCGAGATTAAATGTTTGGGGGTGAATATCCGCAAAGACGGGAGTATAATTTTCCCACTTAATGCTGCTTGTGGTTGCTACATAGGAGAAGGGGGTGGTAATAATCTCTCCTTCTAAATCCAATGCTTTCATAGCAATCTGCAGAGCTACCGTGCCGTTGCTGACGAGGCTAAGATGAGTTACATCTAAATAGTCAGTAAGTTCTTCTTCCAGCCGTTTTACCAAAGGACCGTTATTGGTAAGCCAGTTGCGATCCCAAATGTCGGCCAGTAGAGACTCGTATTCTTCACGGGGAGGTAAAAAAGGTTGTGTTACGGGAATATGGTTGCTCATCTACGAAAATATTTTGGTAGCAGAAAGCTGATAACGTTTCCTTATGATTTATTAGAGTGCACTTGATAATCGGCGGACACATCCAGATCTAAAAAGTTTCCCATTTTTTGCCACTTATTGGGATCTTCAAGCCGACCAACAAAAAGTCGTTGTGTATCATGCTGATCAAAAAAGGTAATAACATTTTTGTTGTATTTCTCATACACATTTATGTAGTGATCCTTTTTACCCTCCAGGCTCATTAGATTATCAGTTTCGTTGAGGGTGGGCAGAAAGTTGGGATCTTTTTGCAGCCGCCGGTAAAATTCGGGCAGCCGGTCATATATCTGGCAGTGCCGAAAAGTATTGCCGGGTGTTTTACCGTTCGAATGACGAAGCATAGAGTTAAACCATGCTTGGCTATCCCGATGAAGCAAGATAAACCTACTTTCGGGGAATCGCCGGTATAACTTTTTATAGACGCCTGGATGATACCAGGGGGAGTCTTCGAAAGCATTGTAGGCATTAAAAGGTCGCGAGTTAAAAACCAATTCTATTTTTCCTGCAGATACCTGATACGACCAGTTGTAATAGTTCGAGTCCACCCATCGCGCAACGCGGTATCCGTGATCGGAAAGAAAATCCCCAACCGATGTGGTGCCATTACGCTGCATTGATATACAAAAGACTCTTTTTTGGGGCGACGTGTGGAGCCGTTTTAGACTCCGCTTCACGATAATTTTAAATCCCGTTGCTAAACTCGCCATCTGGTTATTTTATATGGTTTGGATATTCTAATCGGCAGCAATTTTTATTGAACATAAAGGATTCTGGGTTGTATGATGGCTGCTTCCTAGAACGAATAATCTGGAAATAAACGGAATATCAGGGCTTCTTTCTCTTTAATCAAGTCTACTTGTTCTTGTGAGTAGTACCGCCGGTATGAAAAATCATCTCTGCTGGTGTTCACTTTTTGAGCATTGCGGATAAAAGAAATATTGGATTCGGGCCATCCTTGCTTTTGCAAATAATCGTAGAGCTCATCTCGAAGCTGTTCTTGGTGAAGAAAAGTTGCCGTATAGAAATGGTTATTATCCAATTGATGGATATCGTTAATGGAAGAAAGTACATCCATATAATTTTTGCAGAAAAGTTGGATAAACTGCAGGCTGTAAATACCCATATCTGCGCTGATGTTGTTTTTTTGCCTGGTATTTTCCAGCCGGTAATTCAGCACCAAATCAAGATACTGCCCGAAATCTAAATCTGGGAAGTTGGGAAAGAGTTCGTGACGTTTTTCTGGGGGTAATACCGGATTTTTCTTCCACCACCCAAATTTGTATTGTGATACATACCGGTCAAAAGGATTGCGGATCGTACTCAGGATGGGCTTTTCTTGGTGTTGAATGGGGATTTCATCACAACCTTGATGTTGACTCTTGATTTTTTCGCCGGTGTATCCCAGAGATTTTGAAATATACTTCTTGGCGTATTGTGTGTTTTCTCTGTTGATAAGATAGGTGATATAATCACCCCATTTTTTATCGGCTTTTTTTGAGGATCGCCCGTCATAAACTTTTTGCAGACACTCTGTAACGAATGAACCAGCATTTTTTGGAAAGTGAATAAATACAAAGTCGTTGGTTAAAACCATGAGCAGTTGTATTGACAGAGGCTGATCTTAAAATTGAATGCCGAATTTATTGACTGACCGAAAGATATCCTTCTAGAATCCATTTTCGAAATTTGATGAGCATCACTGCCTTTGACCATTGTAAAGTGAAGGTATAGGGCAAAAACAGTCCAAGCGATACGATTAATTTAAATAGTTCTGAGCTTCCCTTAGCTATTTTGGAGGCTAAAGTTTTTTGGCGGAGTTGCAGAGCTATGCTCTGTCCCAATCCCACTGCTTGCCTTTTAATATAATCTGGAGTTAACCGCTCATTATCCACACGGTGATCAAGCTTGGCATCGGGCAGGTAGTATATTTCGATATTATCATTTTTGAGGCGGCGGAAAAACTCTTTTTCTTCGCTTGCTTTAAGTTCTTCGCCTTTTCGACCCAGATCAGTATTAAAAAAACCGTATTCATCAAAGATGGATTGCCGGAAAGCCATATTGCCTCCAAAAGGATATTTTCGTTGCCCATATGTTTTGACCGTACTACCTAAGTTATGATAACCGAGCAGAGGCAATAGAAAGTGAGACATCCAGCTGGGGCGGGGGTCATCAAACTGAACTTCAATTCTACCGCCGGCACACTTTGCATCAGCATGCTGATCGAAAAATATTAGCCAGTGCCTAATAAATTGGGAACCGGTTAAAATATCATCATCCAAAAAAAGAAGAATTGGGTTTTTAGCCTCGCGGATGCCCCGGTTTCTTGCAAATGAAAGCCCTTGTTGAGATTCTTTAATATAGCGGATGTTGTGATCTGGGAATGAATCAATAAACTGATGTGCAACAGCAGGAGTATTGTCGCTGGAGTTGTTATCGATAATCAACAGCTCATACCGGTCAGGATCGGCTTTGTTTTTTAATAGTGATTGTAGCGTATCCCGCAGGTAATCGGCACGATCATAAGTACAAATAATAATAGAAATACGGGAAGAGCGTGCCATAATTATTTATTCTTGCTCCCCGTTTTGGTAGCGAACAACAAAAGCGCCAATGCCGGCTATCCATAATATGATATGCCCAAACCAGGCAAGGCGTCCACCCCAGATTGTTGCAGCCGGTTCAAAGCTCATGGTAATAGTATGATTACCGGCCGGAATTTGCAGTCCCCGAAGAATAAAGTTGGTTTTTTCTATGGGGATGGGCTTACCGTCAATAGTCGCATTCCATCCATCGGGGTAATAAATCTCGCTGAGCACTAAAAATTGTTTTTCCTTAGATGAGGTCTCCAGTTCAATAGTTTTGGCACTGTAGGAGGTCACTTCAACAGATCGGGTAGTGTCTGCAGAGGCTTGCAGTGACTCATCCGTTTCAACAATGGCCGTAGTAGCGGGATTAAATCCAGCTGAGGCCTTCATTTGATTGACGGCTTGCTTTGGACTGTCAACAGTGATAACGGAATCCACAAAAAAGGCTTTTGGCAGTACATCATCATTGCGATATACACGCTGATTGTTTTGGCTGAATACCTGGGTGTAACCCGGGAAAGGGATTTGTTGACCAACAGTGATATATTTGGCGTTGAGCATATCCAGTACAGCATGGCTATTTTGGTTGATGGTGGGATTGCCGCTGCTGCCCGTCAAAAAGTTTTCTACCGTTTCTTGATAGTAGCCAAGTTTAACACCTGTATATCCACCGATAGAGGGATAAAAGTATGACTGAATGGCACTGTTAAAGGGGTTGCTCATCAGCGGATAGGCGCGGTAGGGCCAGTCTTGACCACTGTTAATATTTTGCGCAATAAATTGATCAGCCGGCGTCTGCCGCTGCTGGATTAGCTGCTCGGCCTCCAGCCGATCGGCAACCATGCGATCTTCACTGATGTATCGGTTGCCTACGCTGAGCATATCGTAGCCGGTAAGGATAACCAGCCCAATTAACAAATAACCCTTACTGATCTTGTTCTTCATAAAGCCGACGATCAGTCCTGCAGCCAATAGACTAAGAATGAGATAACGAATCGAGTCGCTGCTGGCCATCTCTTTTCGCTTGGGCTTTATGCGGCTGTTAATAAATTGTTCCACCCGTTGCTGTACTTGGGGATTGTCAGGAGATACGTTGTTTCGCTGGGCCAATTGTTGGGCATATTGCTGAGCTTCATTAGGTTTTTCAAAAGAGAGCAACGCATTGCTGCCTAGTGCAAATAATACCCCGATACCAAGTGCTACACCCAGTGGAAGAAATAAGTCGTTAAGGGATTGATGTTTGTTTTGGGCGATCTCAAATAAAGATTCAATGCCATACACTGCTAACACCGAAAAGCAGAAAATGGAGACGATGAGCCACATCTCCGGCGTACGGAATTTGTTAAAATACGGCATGTAGTTAAACATGAACTCATTGAGTGCAGGCAAATGATAGCCCAGTGAGAATAACATCGTCAACGAGCCAACGCCAAAGAACAGGTATTTTATTTTTTTACGGTATTTGAAAAATCCAATTAAAGCCAGTATAAAAGCAATAGCTCCGAAATAATGCGGGCCGCTGGTAAATGATTTTGGTCCCCAGTAGGCTTCGCCCGAAGAACCTCCGTAAAGGCCGGGGATGATAAGGGTTAAGAGTTCGCCCACGCCTTGCGACCAGCTAAAAGCATATTCCAGGGATAAACCACTGCCTTGGGCTGCATCCAGTGACGATCCGCCCCGAATACTGTATTGGGCATATTCGTACATCCGCCAGTATAAGTTAATGCTGCAGAGTATAGCCAGCAGGCCGGCTCCAAAGGCAATGCCTGTGCGTTGCAGCCAGTCTTGAATATTATCTTTTTGATAGGCCCACCAGCTGTCATATAACCACCAGAAGCCCAACAGGTATAGAAAATAGTATGTTACTTGCGGATGGTTGGCGCGCAGCTGTAAAGTCATAGCCAGCGCAAAGATAAAGAAAGCAGCCAGCTTTTTGCTTGATCTCGAAACCAGATAGTAGCCCACAAACATCCAGGGGATAAAAGCAAAGGCCATAAATTTACTATAATGGCCTGCTTCAATAATGATGGGCAGGTAAGTAGTAAAGCCGATAAGGATCGATCCGAGTGCGGATGAAAAAGGCCGCACGCCCTGAATTACAAAGAAGAAGTAGGCCCCACCGAGTAAAATCCAGAAAAAGGGAAGGGGATGTGTATCTCCACCGATCCATTTGAGAAATGTATCAACATTTTGGGGAGGGGGAGAGTTGTGAAGTACATACGAGGGCATCCCCGAGAACATATTGCTGGCCCAGTTCGGGTGTTCACCATCGTGGTTTTTAACATATTCAATAACTGATTGGGATCCGGCACGCCACTGCAGAACATCGTTACCCATAAATTGTTTACCGCCAAAGAAGATAGCGGAGTACAAAATAAGCGGAAGGATAAAGAGGATTGACAGGGCTATCAGATGTTTCTTGTTGGCCGAAAGCCGGGAGATGAAATCCTCTTTAAGATCTTCGAACTGTTTTTGGGAAGTCAATGTGAAAGGTTTTGGTGATTATTAAACTCTCATGCCATCCTGAACCTGTTTCAGGTCCTACTGTTAATTGTATTTAGATGCTGATCTCAAATGATCAGATTTCTTATTCAATAACCCGGGGGACGCGAAAGTAATCGGTATCGGCATCGGGCGCATTTTTCAGAGCATCATCGTGAGAGACAGGTTCTTTAGCCTTGTCATCGCGCAGCTGGTATTCTAGTTCCACAACGTGTTCCAGTGGTTCCACATCAGAGGTGTCAACCTCTTCAAGCGTCTCCATGTGGTCCAAAATTTGATTCATATCACCCACCAGTGATTCCGTTTCGTCTTCACTGAGCTTTAGCCGTGCAAGATCTGCTACGTAATTAACTTCTTCTTTGGTTACAGACATCTATTTTTGGTATTAATTTTATGCAAACTATTGAAGCTTAAATTAATAAAAGAATACTACAGTTCACAGTGTTCAGTAAGCCGTAAACAGTGATCAGTAAAATACTGATGAAACAATCTCGACCTCTGCTAACTACGACTGTTTTTTAATCGGAATTATTGTCATTTTACTACCCATCCAAAAATGTTAATTTCTGATCTAAATACAACGAATGCTTAAAGAGAAAGTGACCATTGTCAACGATGCCGGTTTGCATGCACGTCCTGCAGCAGCAATAGTGAAGCTGGCCTCGAACTATGAATCGGATTTTTATATCCATATGTATGGTTATCGTGTAAATGGTAAAAGCATTTTGGGACTAATGACGTTGGCTGCCGAAAAGGGCGCTGAATTAGAGCTGGAACTTGACGGTCCGGATGAAGAAGAGGCGGCAGAAGAAATTATTGCGTTAATCGAAAGCGGATTTGGTGAAGTATATGAAGAAGACGAATAACAGATCGGCTGCCGCTGGAGTAATCCTTCAAGGAGTGAGCGGTGCACAGGGATTTGCGATAGGTAAAGCCAGCATGTATGAGCGGAGTAGCTTGTCCGTAACGGTTGATAGGATTGAGGATGACCGTCGCAAACAGCAGCTTGCTAAGTATCGTAATGCGTATTCCCAAGTTGAAAAAGAACTTCAGCAGATGATGGATCGGCAAAACGATAAAAATGCTGAAGCTGTCATTGGCACGCAGATTGCCATTCTCAGAGATCCAGAATTAGATAATAGTATAGAGCGACACATTCTCGACAAAAACCAACCGGCAGATCTAGCGGTTCAATCTGCTTTCGACACGTTCTTATCAGTAATGAGTGGAGGGGGTGTATCCCATGAAAAGGGAGTAGTCGATATTACAGATGTGCGGGATCGTCTGATTCAATTTTTGCACGGTTTTGATGAAGATGGTATAACGGATGGTACTATTCTGGTGGCACATGAGCTAAGCCCGCGCGAGGTGATCACTTGTTCTGAGCATGATATTAAAGGTATTGTTATGGATCGCGGTGGCGTAGATGGCCATGCTGCAATTGTTGCACGATCAATAGGATTACCTATGATTCTGGGAACACGCGAAGCCACTGCTAAGATAAATAAGGGTGACGAGTTGGTACTCGATGGTCAAACAGGGCAGGTATTAATGAATATCGATGCGCAAAGCCAGGACCGATACCGGGAGCTGATGAAGCAACGGGAAGAACGACTGCGCGATTACCTGGAAATATGTCAAAAGCCCAACAAGACTAGTGATGGGTTACCATTTTCCCTGCGGGCCAACATCGAATTTGAGGCAGAGCTCCAGACGGTAAAAAAATATTGTGCTGAGGGCATCGGACTCCTCCGGACCGAGTCTATATATTTGCGCAGAGATTTTGATGATATTGATAAACAGAAGTCTTTTTATAGCACGATCTTGAAACAAACGTCACCAAATCCTGTTACTATTCGCTTGTTTGATGCAGGCGGCGATAAAATTACCGGTTATGAAAGTAATGATCCCAATCCATTTTTAGGTAACAGGGGAATACGGTGGTTGTTGAATAAAAAAGAACTGCTGATGCAGCAGCTGCGTGCAATTTGTGAGGTTGCGGCTAATTATCATGGTCTTGTTCGGATTCTTATTCCGATGGTTTCCACATTAGAGGAATTTAAAGAAGTCCGTAATTTACTGCAGCAGACCCAGCAAGAGCTGGAAAATGAAGGGATCTCAATTGATGACAACATTTCGCTGGGTATTATGGTAGAAGTGCTTAATGTGGCATTACAGGCTGATTTGTTTTGCACAGAGGCGGACTTTTTAAGTATCGGGACCAATGATTTAACCCAATATCTGTTGGCGGTTGATCGTGGCAACGAACAGCTTTCTCATTTGTACGATCAGCGGCATCCTATGGTATGGAGACTTATTAAGAATGTGGTTGAATCTGCTCAAGAGGCGGATAAGCCACTGAATGTTTGTGGTGAGCTGGCCTCAGATCCGGTTTCTGCCTGTGGGTTGATGGGCCTTGGTATTACAGAACTGAGTATGAATCCCGCTGCATTGCCACCCGTCAAAAAGATGTTGAGGCAGCGATCACTTTCTGAGATGAAACAGCTGGCCACTGATTTACAGCATTGTCAGACGATTTCAGAAGTGGATAATGTATATGGTGAGTGGAAGGAGAAGTAAATAATAATTTTGAAACAAATCTCCGGATAGTGAGAAATTATCCTTGGTAGGATTACAAAAAAAATCCAACATATTGTATTCAACATTTGACCAATCGGTATACCAACAGGAGCTTTCAACGCAGTGGCTGGGACATAGCTTTTCTTATTTTGAGGAACTGGAATCTACCAATTCACATGTCAAAAATATATCAGCTGAAGAGGTAACGCACGGAATGGTTTGCCTGGCCGATGATCAGATAAAGGGACGCGGACAGTACGAGCGTAATTGGGAATCAGAGTCGGGAGAAAATCTGACTTTTTCGCTGGTCTTTCGTCCGCAGACCACCGATCGGTTTCATGTTTTAACTCTTGCTTGTGCCTTGGCAATTGTCGATTACATTGATGAATTGCTGCCTAATTCGAACGTGTGTATCAAGTGGCCGAACGATGTAATGATAGATCAGAAAAAAGTTGCCGGTCTGTTAACCGAAACCATGTTTAGCGGTAATACTCTTGATCGATTGATTATAGGTATCGGCCTGAATGTGAACCAAAAAGCGTTTTCATCCGAAGTATCAGGCAAAGCTACCTCTATTGCCATTGAAAAGGGACAGACTGTTGAAAGGGAAAATTTATTGAGCGAACTGCTTAGCCGCATTGAATATAATTATAACTTGTGGCAGCGTCGCCGGCAGGATTTGCTTAAATCCATCAACAGAAATATTATCGGTTATGGCCAATGGATAGAACTGATTGTTAACGGTCAGCTCTTGGAAGATACCTTTAAGATGCTTGGTATTAATAAAGCCGGACAGTTGGTAGTATTAGGCGAAGACGGTGAACTAAAATCATTTTCGTATGAGCAAATCCGACTTGTCACTGATTGAGCAAAAAATCCGTACGAATATTGATCGCTATTTTTCTGACGATCAGCGTGCCCAATTTGTGATTGCAGTAAGTGGCGGTATGGATTCGATGTGCCTGCTCTATGCGTTAAACAAACTCGGAATTTCGGGATGGGTTGCGCATGTTAATTACCAGAAGAGGGGAACGGCATCTGACAAAGACGCCGACCTTGTAGAACAGAAAGCGGCCAAATGGGGATTCCAGTGTCATAGTATTGTTGCGGATCCCGCTGAAGCCGAGGGAGACAATTTTCAACAGTGGGCGCGTGATTACCGCTACCGTTTTTTTGAACAGTTGATGCAAAAGCACGATGCCGATGGTATTGCTTTAGCTCATCACAAAGACGACCAGGTGGAAACGATTTTGCAGAAGATCTTTCGCGGCGCGGGATTGGCCAGTTGGTCGGGGATGGGGATTTTGGAAGAGAATATTTTTCGTCCATTGTTGGATGTGTCGAAAGATGAAATTCAGCAGTATGTACAAGGCAATGATATCCCCTACCGCACAGATGAATCAAATTTGGAGAATAATTTTGCCCGCAATTTTTTGAGAAATGAATGGCTCAACAAGCTCTCTGATTTTTTTCCGGGATGGAAAGAAAATGTGCTGAGTATTGGCCAATCAGCCCAACATTACGAACAGGCGATTGGTTATATAGCTGATCAGGTTAGGGATGGTCGTGGTATCGATCGCGATGAATTTGATTCGTTGGAATCCGGCCTGCAGAAAGCGGTGGTACTTTGGTTACTGAAAGAGCAGAAACCCGGATTACAAATTTCACAGGATAGCCTTGCCCGGATTGATGAGCTTGCGAATCTGCAAGTAGGTAAAGAAATTACGCTGACGTCTGAATTCTCAATTCTTTGTGATCGAGATTACTATGTCATTGATGATAAATCGGAAACGAATTTTGAGCCGTTAACAATTGAGCAGTGTAAGGTTGAGGAAAATCCATATCTATTTGGTGAGGTTGCAATTTCACTTGGCCGTTATCAAAATCCGGATTTTGGGCAGAAACTTTATCTTGATGCCGAAAAAATCGAATGGCCACTTACTGTACGCTACTGGGAGGAGGGAGATATGCTACAGCCATTGGGAATGGATGGACATCAAAAGGTAGCTGACCATCTGACGAATCGAAAAGTCAGTGCCTCCCGTAAAAACGAGGCTTTGGTGGTTGAATCTTTTGACAAAACAATTTGTGCTATTATCTTTCCGCCAATTAAAAATCAGTCAACACCGGGCACTATTTCTGAGCAAGTAAAATGTGATAACGAAACGAATAACTGCCTGAAAATAACGTACAGAAATTAATACTTCATGTCCTTATACAAACCCGACACCGTTCAATGCAATGGAGAAAAATTCAGCATCTATTTAGAGCAGGATGAAATTCAGGAACGCGTTATCGAGATGGGGAATGAGCTGTCGGAAAAGTATAAGGATAAAGATCCTATTTTTATTGGCGTCTTAAACGGTGCCTATATTTTTCTTTCCGATCTGATGCGTGCTGTTGAAATTCCCTGCGAAGTTGACTTTTTGAAGCTCAGCAGCTACGGAGATGAAAAAGTATCGTCGGGACAGGTAACTGACCTCAAAGATATTGACGCTGATATTGAAGGACGAAATGTAATCCTTGTTGAAGATATTGTAGATACTGGTTTGTCGATGAACTATTTGGTGGATAAGCTACAAAAGAAAAATCCCGAATCTATTGCCACGGTTACACTGCTGCACAAGACTGAAGCTACCCACCATGATGTACAACTTGATTATGTGGGCTTTGAGATACCCACCCTTTTTGTACTTGGCTATGGATTAGATTATGCCCAAGAGGGACGGAATCTTGCTCAGATCTATATCTTAGATGAGGATTAGAATACGGATCATCTGAGCTTCTAGTATTTTTGGTAAAAGCGTTGATTAAAAAGGAAATCTAGCTTATATTTGCGTTCTTCTTTGGAGAGGTGGCTGAGTGGTCGAAAGCGCTCCCCTGCTAAGGGAGTATATCCCTTAACGGGATATCGAGGGTTCGAATCCCTCCCTCTCCGCACAATTACGCCAAGGTTTCGTTGAGCAAACAGCATATGTTTGTTTAGCGAAGCCTTTGTTATTTATAGGGGGGTAACAGGTCTATTGCTCAATTCTTACTGTATTGCTCAGAATCGGTAAGTTTTACATATATCTTACATACCCAATTATGCCTTCCCATTTCAGGCTGAACTTGTTTTAGTATCTACAGGTTCTGAATCGCCAGTATAGCGTTCAGGATAAGCAGCACGATTTAGAACTGAACGGCTAAGTTCAAGCATCCAGCGTAATTGCCTGCTCAAATAATTAAAGTGGGCATAATGTAAATACGTTTCTGTGGGATTCTCGGAGGGCATATCACGGGCCTCCAGTTGTTCTTTCAGGGTATAAATTTGTTTAGAAAGTGCTTCGCTGGCCTCTTCAATTCGATCAGATTTAGCAACTTTACCTTCGGGTGCTGAATGAGAAGATTTTTTCAGGCAGTATTCGGCAAGTTCCAAGTTATCGTGAATGCCTTCCCCAATGATTTCAAACTCTTTATAATGGAACTGTTGATTAGGATGTCGTTGCAAAAATATCCCCAACGATGTAGTTGCAGATAGAATCATATAATTTAGCAGAGCTAAATCGTAGGACAGTTGTGCTCCTTTTTGCTTAGATTTAGGGTCGTCGGCAAGTCGGTGGTACGAAGAAATAACATTGGCCATGTTAACATACGCCTGTTTACGTGCTAGACGGTACTCTTTTTCATCATAGTCTCCTTTAAAAAGATAATTTATGACCCTTTGTAAGTACCTTTTGTTGTCCCGGAGAGAGTGCTGTAATAAGAGCGGAAATTTTTGATATTCCCATGAAGGCCATAAAAACCGTACCGAACCGATTACAAGGACAGCACCTACGATAGTGTCGACCACGCGGAATACTACCATGGATGGTATCTCACGATTTAGAAAACTATACATAAATATCACAAAAATGGTAAAGAAAGAAGAGGCTACAACATAATTACGTACAACGTAGGTAAAGGCCAAAGTTAGAGAAATGCCGAAAATGGCGAGTGATGCCACGTGGGTAGGATCAAGTAGATATAATCCATAGGCAATAATAGCCCCAATGAGCGTGCCGACAATGCGCTGGAAGAAGCGTTTACTGGTAACACCGTATCCCGGCTTCATAACCACAAGTATTGTTAGTAATACCCAATAAGCATTTTGGAAACCTAAAAAATGAGCCAATGAATAGCCGGCTACAGCGGTAGTAGCTGTTCTGATAGCATACCGAAAGTAACTGGAATTAAAGCTGAGGTTATCAATAATACTTCCCCAATTTAATGGGTTTGGCGTAACAAACTGGGGCAAGTCTGTTGTGGATAAGTCGCTAGAAGGTGCTTCATCTGTTACCTCCTGATTCTCTTTATACGTTTTGTAGTCTAGGACAATATTTTGGATTACCTCCACTTTTTGGAGCTGTTTATGCAGGTACAGCTCAATACGCTTTAGGGTGTGGTACGCTTCTTCATCATGTTCTTTGTCGCTGAAAGCATCCTGTTTTAGTTGGATTAAATGCTGTTCCAATGATTCCAGTTCCTCTTGAAGTTTAAGAGGACGCTTGTATTCTTTGTCATTGAGTAAGACTTCAGCCAGCAGATCCATTTCATCGTGAATCTTGTCAATGATTTCCCGAATGATGTTATACTCAGGATAGCGATGGAGTAGATCTCGGACCTTGGGATAATCAATAGGGGTTGCCACGGCAAGTTCATGCATGTCAACAAGTTCAATAAAAATAAGATAGTACCGGCGCCGCTCAGAACTTCGTCCTGATAGCAAAGAGGTGTTGCTGAATAATAGTTCGCGGACACTTTCCTGGGTTTCATTGAGCTCCTGCTGAAGTTGGGCTAATTTGAATATTCCCCGATCATGGTTAACCTCTGGTTCAACAAGAGCCACACGCTGTTGAAAGTAATGTGTAGTTTGTTTCATGCATCGAGCAAGCCGACGGGTGATAGCCCGAGTGCCGGTAAAAAAGTGTATGACCAAAGCATAAACGATATACCAAAGCGACCCACAGAGTAATAGAAAGCAGTGGTGTAATATCTGAGAAACTGAATTAAATCGTCCTATCATACTTATAGCCAGAATAATAGCCAGATATCCCATTATTCCCATAAGAGCATAGCGGAGACTAAAAGGAGAAATATAGGCAAGGCCAAAGATAAAAATGAAGAGTAGCCCCAAGACCAGAAACTGTTGCCCGCCGGCAACGAGCAATAAAAAAGTGATCGAGATCGACAGGGCCGTAGTAATAAGTAGGGCTTTAGCCTTCGATTGGAAAGTTCCTGTAATATCAACGCCTGACACAAAAAAGGCGCCCAGCATCATTTCCAGGCCAATTGTTTCGTAACCCAGCATCTCGCTAATTACAAGAGGAATTAAAGCCCCGGCAGCATGACGCAGGCTAAGATAGAATTGTTCGTCTTGGGAAACCTCTTTTACGTATTGAATCCCCTTTTGGAGTCGCTCAGTGATCCTCAAAATGGTAATGACTCTCTATTGTATTAAACAGGTCTTTCATTTATTACTCCCCAATATAAGAAGTTATCTCCAGCAAAGAAGAGGTAAAAGAATTTTATCTATTTTGATGTTCAATATTAACACCTTCTTCTTCCTCAGGGGAACGTAGCTGGGAAGCCAGTTTTTAAGTCTGAATTACTAAACTCTTTCTCAACTTCACGTTGTTGTTTATTTGATGGAAACCTGTTTTAAAGCGTAATTATTCTCCGTGTAAGGTAACAACCAGTTTCCGCCGCCCGCCGTTATTTCGATGTTCACATAAGTAAATCCCTTGCCAGGTTCCGAGGTTTAACTTCCCGTCGGTTATGGGGATAGATACTGAATGGCCCAGCATGGAGCTTTTAATGTGAGAGGTCATATCATCGGGACCTTCAAGCGTGTGTTCATACATAGAGGTATCTTCGGGTACCATGCGCTTAAAGTGAGTGGCAAAGTCACGCCGTACCGAAGGATCGGCATTTTCGTTGATCGTCAGGCTGGCACTGGTATGCTGGATAAAGATATGAGCAATACCTGTTTGAACCTTTTTGATCTCGGGAATTTCGCTGAGGATCTCATCCGTAATAATATGATATCCCCGTGACTTGGCAGTAAGCGTTATGTTAGTTTGATACCACATCGTTTCAGTTGTCAGTTAACAGTGAACAGTAAGTAAAAAAGTAACATGTCATCCTGAACTAGTTTCAGGATCTCGGTTACACTCATCCAAATAAACCTTGAATATTCCCGCCGTCGTGGCTGATGGTCTGTCCGGTAACGTATGATGCATGTGGAGATAAAATCCAGCCTGTTAAAGATGCCAGCTCTTCTGCTTCGCCCATGCGTCCCACCGGAATAGCAGCTTCCATTTCTTCGCGTACTTCTTCTAAGGATTTGTCCGAACCATCCGCTGCTTTTTCGATCACACGTTCAATCGCAGGTGTGTTATGGGAGCCTGGAGCCAGCACATTAACGGTTACGCCTTGTTTGGCAATTTCCTGAGACAATGATTTTGCAAAACCCACCATGCCGGCGCGAAATGAATTGCTGAGGACCAACGAAGGAATAGGTTGCTTTACCGATTGGCTTTCTACAAATAATATTCGCCCATAATCTTTTGAAGTGAAATATGAGACCAATCTCAACACCAGTTCAATTTTCCAGCGCATTACATTTTCATAAGCCTGGTCCCAATCATAAATAGCCGTTTCCAGTGGACTCAAAGCGGGTGGGCCGCCTGCATTAATCACCACGCCGTGGAGCTGTTCATTGCCTATAGCTGCTTCAATTTTATTGTGTGTTTCATCATTCGTAAGATCTCCTGCTACAATATCGGCCCGGTCGGGATAATCTTCTGTTAGCTCTTTTAGTTTTTGTTCCCGTCGCGCAATAGCAATAACATGAGCACCTTCATCCAGTAGTAATTCTGCAATGGCACGCCCAAACCCACTGCTGGCCCCACAAACAATAAAACGCTGATCCCTGATTTCTAAATCCATAGTTGCTTAAAGTTGTGTTTATTTACCCGTTGTTGAAAAGGTTATATATACTAAAATGAGTGCTGATGAGCAATTAGTACGCTGATATAGAAAGCAGTGAATAATAGTATTTTCTAATAATGAATTGCGCAAATAAAGCCGTATCTTTGCAGGCTTGAATTGTAGAAATTTCAAGATGCCATGCGCTCAAGATTGATTAATTACTAACGACATTTTATGTACAACGATATTAGAAATATAGCCATCATTGCCCACGTTGATCACGGTAAGACCACGCTGGTCGATCAAATGCTGAAACAGAGTGGAACCTTCCGCGAAAATGAAGAAGTGGCCGAGCGCGTTATGGATTCCGGCGATCTGGAACGCGAAAAGGGTATTACCATTAGCTCAAAAAATACTGCCATAAAGTGGGATGACACCAAAATAAATATTGTAGATACACCCGGACACGCAGATTTTGGTGGTGAAGTAGAACGTATTCTCAAGATGGTAAATGGGGTGATTATTCTGGTGGATGCCGCCGAAGGCCCGTTGCCGCAGACCAAGTTCGTACTTCGCAAATCATTGGAGTTGGGATACGAACCCATTGTGGTCATCAATAAGATTGATCGCAAGGATGCGCGTCCTGATGAGGTGCTCAACGAAATTTTTGATCTTTTTGTGATGCTCGATGCCACCAATGAGCAGCTGGATTTCCCCATTATTTATGCCGAGGGTATAAATGGCATTGCCAAGTATGAGCTCGAAGATGATAACGATGATCTTGTTCCACTCTTTAATACCATAATGGAACATATACCGGCACCGGAACAGGAGCTGGATGCTTCCTTTAAAATGCTGGTGAGCAGTATCGACTGGAATGATTATGTCGGACGTATTGGCATTGGTCGCGTAGAGCAGGGTACCATTGAGCAAGGGCAGCGAATTGCACTGCTCGACAGCGATGGAAATCTAAAAGAAGAGGCGAAGGCTACCAAGCTATTTACATTTAACGGGTTGCAGCGCGAACCCGTAGAAAAAGCAGTAGCTGGTGATGTTTTTGCCTTGGCCGGGTATGAGCAAGTAGATATCGGGGATACACTTACTGCTACCACCGATATGACGGCCATCGACTATCCCGATATTGATCAGCCGACTATGGCGATGTTTTTTCGCGTAAACGATTCGCCTTTTGCAGGATTGGAAGGGGAGTACGTAACCTCCAATCAGATTAAAGATCGGTTGATGCGCGAAGATCGTATTAACGTGTCTATTGAAGTAGAGCAGACCGACAATCCCGATATTTATAAAGTTTCAGGGCGCGGAGAATTGCAGTTAGCCATCCTTACCGAGACCATGCGGCGTGAAGGATATGAATTTGCTGTTTCTCGTCCCGAGGTACTCTACAAAGAAATTGATGGCAAGCGCCACGAACCGTTTGAAGAGGTAGTGGTGGATGTTCATAAAGACTATAGTAACCGCGTGATCGATAATCTGCAGCAGCGCAGAGGGATTATGACTTCTATGACGCAAGAGGGCGATAATAATCGTATTATCTTTAACGTACCTTCGCGCGGACTTATTGGATTCCGTGGTGAGATGCTTACCGAAACGCGAGGCACAGGTATCATGCACCAACAGTTTGATTCCTATGAACCATATGCGGGTGAAATTCCTGGTCGCAACAGTGGTACACTAATCTCTTTAGAAAAAGGAGAGGTTACCAGCTATGCGCTCGAAGGTCTGCAAGATCGCGGAACTTTCTTGGTTGAGCCTGGTGACTCGGTATATGAAGGACAGGTTGTAGGGATCAACAACCGCTCTGATGATTTGGTGGTAAATGTGGTGAAAAAGAAGAACCTTACTAATCACCGTGCTACACAAAGTGCAGATGAGGTGAAAATTGCGCCGGCTAAGAAAATGAGTCTTGAGCAATGCATTGAATTTGTTGACGATGATGAACTGCTTGAAGTAACGCCCGAAAGCCTGCGCATCCGTAAAAAGTACCTGAGTTTTAATGAGCGAAAGAAAGCCAAAAAGCAGAATGAATTTGCGTAAAGAATGGGTGCTTTCTTCGTTTTATTTTGCCAAATAGTTCGTTGGGAAATATAGCTTCTACATACCGTATATGTCTGTTAGGCGGTTAGAGAAGTTAATTGCTAAACTCTGCCTCCCAGTAATCTTTACGGTAATAAAACCAGCCCCCGCCGACAAGCATAATGCCGCCGGTACCAAAACCGACCATTTCTAAAAAAGGACTCTCGGGCACGCGAACCAATATTTCACTGATAAATGCAGCATACAATCCTAGTACAGACCAGTACATGAAACTGAAGTGCAGGATTACCCAATCATCAGGTGTACGAAGCAGTGCAGGAATCATGCCACCGGCCAGGGTAGCTCCGCTCACGACGGCTGCCCAGTGAAAAATCCCCGAACCGCCAAACAGCCGGTAGATCATAAAAGCCGTAGCAACTACAATAAGCATAGCCGAAACATAGATATAGCCAATCTTCTTGTGAATTTCTGAGCCTTTTGCCATTGCCAGAATGAGCGTTCCGGTGATGAGTGCAACAATAGATGCTATCAGGTGTAGTCCGCCAATCCAGTCATAAACGATATTTTCCATTGTGTCGATAGTTAATTGTCATTGCTATTTACATCCAGATACTGTTGCAGGGTGTTCACATATGTTTCAAAAGCTTCGATACCTTCGGGAGTGATAGTGTAGGAGGTATTGGGCTTGTTGTCTTTAAAGGTTTTGGTTACCTCAACATAGCCGGCATCCTCGAGTTTGCTCATCTGTACACTGATGTTGCCCGAGCTGGCTCTGGTCTCTTCTTTGATGTATTTATAGTCTGCTTCTTTTACGCTGATCAGCAGCGACATAATGGCTAGCCGCAACTGGGAATGTAGCAGAGGATTAAGGTCATCAAAAGCCATGGTTACCTCTCATTGTTTTTTAGGATATAGCCGGGAATCAGGTATCCGCCGCCTATTGCCACGGTTGTAGCCAATAACTGATAAGGCAGGGGAACCATAAAAGCTACGATGCTCATTACCCAGATAAAGCCTGCTCCCCATTTTAGAGGTTTAAACTTTAGCAGGATTCCACTAAGGAAGACTGATCCCGCCGTTAGTACCAGTATTACTGGAGTGATGTAAAAGTTAATCTTCGCAATAAAAATGAGAATGATAAAATAATTGATCAGAAAAGTGACCCAGATCATTGTCATCAGGTGTTCGCCATAGGTGGCTATCCCTGAGCTTCTGCGGTCGTTAATTCCTTTGACTACCGAAGCGATAATACCGACAACGACAATTGACCATGCCCATTCGGGATGAGCTATACTACTGAACTCCAAAAGCAAGTAATGGCCGAGACTGCCGGCTGCAACAATCCATCCCCACAAAAGCAAGTAAAATGAGCTGTTTTGAATGTGTCCTTTGGCCTGGGTGATCATCTGGTGAATAGTTTGCAGGCGTTGCTGATTGTCTGTTGAACCCTTTTGATTATTCATAGCAAGAGTTTTTAAGTTCTTAAGTTAAACTATAATTAATAATAAAGTACTTTATAATATAAAGCAAAATAACGTTATCAGCCTCAAACGGGCTTTAATAGGTGGGGTTATATTAAAACAATGAAAGGAGCGTTATTCTATGGGGATCAATAGATTGTGAAGGTGGTCTGAAAAACTGAAGTAATAATTTATAAATAAAAAAGCCCTCCGTAGCGAAGGGCTTTTTGAATGTAAATATTACTTGTGCAATTAGTTGCCTAACCACTGTTTGCGAAGCTTGATTTGCTCTTTGGATGCATCATCGATTTCAACGAGTTTCTTTGTCGTAACAGTGGGCTCTCCAACTTTGCCTGATATCTTAATTTCTTCTCCGTCACGGATTACAACCATTGTAATCTTAGTATCTGCTTTCCACTGCATACTTTTGGGGATAAGCTGTCGGATGTTCGATACCGTATATTCCGTGCCATTGATGGACTTTATGATGTCTCCCGATTGAATACCTAAATCAATAAGAGAGGAGTTAAGCTTCATATCTCGGAAAAAGAGTTGTTTTGTCGATTGGTTAGCATCAATAAAGGGTGTTTGGCCATTCAAAAACAGAGACGTTTGTTTCTTTTTGGCTACGCGCTTTAATCCTACTTTATCGAAAAATTTAGAATAGTCAATGGGGGTTGTTCCCACAACATGAGTACGCAAAAATTCACCGACTGAGGGATAAGTCATATTTGCAATTTCGGTAATCAGCTTATCATCAGTAAACGGTTTTTCGACGCCATACTCATCCGAAAGCTGCTTCATCAGAGAAAGCATACTACGCTGTCCATTGCTTTCTTCACGCATTAGAATATCAATACACATACTGATAAGTGCCCCTTTCTGATAAACATTCAGATAATTTGAGGCATAGGGTTCATCAAGAACATTTTCACTCATTTTTGTGAAGCTCATCGTGTCAGCCATAGCCATCGAAGACTCGATTTTCCCATTTATTTTATTGTAAAATTCTTGCTTGGGCTGTAGACCTTCATATACCTGAAAGTGACTGGCAAAATATTCGGTTGTTCCTTCATACATCCACAGATGCTTGGAAAAGGTGGGCGTATTGTAGTCAAAGTTGTGAATATCTTCGGAGTGAACACTTAATGGAGTAACAATATGGAAGAATTCATGAGATACCACATCCGTCATAGTGCTGCTGAGACGAGATTTCTGCATTGCTTCAGGTAATACAACTACCGTTGAGGTATGATGTTCGAGAGCTCCGAATCCAGTAGGAGCCGACTTATTTTGAGGTGCCAGATACAAATAGATATCATAGCGATCAGTCGTTTTTAAATCGCCGAGATAATCCTTTTGAGCCCTCATCATTTTGGCTACAGTTTTCTTTATACTCGAAGCAGGGTGGTTACCATTGGGCGAATAAACGCTCAATACAATAGTAATATCACTCACCTTAAACTTTTCGACGCTGAGGTCTCCATAAAACATTGGGTTGTCAGTAATGTCGAAATACCGATCAGCGGAGTATGTGTTCGTTACTGTTGTACTGTCGCTATTGTAAGAGGTAGAAGTAACCGGCAAAGCCGAGGACTTCTTATAATTGGCAGGAGCCGTAACATTGAGCTTATAGGGATGTTCGTCAAAATTTTCAAAATATCCGATAAAACCATGGAGGTTCAGTACAAAATTATCTTTGGCTATATTCGTGCCTGATGGTGAAAAGGGGGTTGCCTTATCCGTACGCTCAATGTCAAAAGTGTCGTTAACGTAATAGCCTACCTTGTCAAAATTAGCTGCAGGTATAACCCACGTATTTTTTCCTTTTTTACGAGCAGTAATTTGATCTCCCTTATAATTATAGGCCACCAGGCTATCCACAAAGCTACCGAAATTACTTACATCATAGGTCCCCTGAACAACGCGGGGCAGCCGAAATAAAACACTATCAGCTGAAAACTTTCCCGGATCAACTTGAACCCAAACACGGTCGTTGTTGATTTCGGTTAAATCAATAGAAGAAGAAATAGGTACTTTCTTTGCCGACTGTTCCACTTTTTGATTTGAATCATCGGTGTTGTCTAGCTGTTCACCAGTTTTGGGAGAACAGGCAGCTACGATAAAAATGAGTATTAGAAAACTGAGAAGCTTTTGCATGGTTATAAAATACTTAGTGAGTTATAAATAAATATTGTAGTGCTGATTCCGGAATTTTATACTGTTTTCTGCCAACAATGTTACACTATAAAATAATTTTTAACTATTAGAGTCGGTGATGAGCAATAAAGAAACAGATAATACAAAAAAATTAGCGGAGTTACTCGACAGCAAATTTCGAATTCCTAATACCAATATTCGCTTTGGAATTGATCCCATATTGGGGCTTATACCGGGAGCCGGAGACTGGCTGGCGGGAGTAATATCACTTTACTTTTTGATACAGGCAGTTATGATGGGCGGTCGGGCTTCGGTGCTGGGGCGTATGTTTATTAATATTTTGCTGGATGTACTAATTGGATCTATTCCCATTTTAGGTGAGGTTTTTGACATTTATTGGAAAGCGAACCTAAGAAATGCTGAATTGCTGAAAGAACTGAAAGAAAATCCCGAACAAACAACGACTGAAAGCCGGCTGTGGGTTTGGTTTGTATTTGTTCAATTTGTCGTCATTATTATTGCAGTACTATTGCTTATCAGCTGGCTGATTGCAGAACTCATTGGTGCTATTTTATAAATCAGTTTGGTATCCGGTTAGAATAATAAGACGGGTTTGGCAAAACGTTGTGTTATTGCAAATGGAGTGAATGGATGAGCGAAATGTGGGCTTCTCCACTATATTGGGGATCGGCACGGTCCAATATAGTAGGACTCGCGATGACAATTTCATATTATGTGGTTTTGCAAAAAGATTCTAGGAATCAGCTTCACCGACCGGGAGGTATTGATAAAAATTACTGTCTATCAATTTAAGGCAGGCCGACCGGGGGGATCGGGCAGCTCTGAGTCACTGCTTCCAGACAATAGAACGCTTCCAACCGTTATTGCAGCTGAAGCTCCTATACCCATTAATACCCAACGCTTATTGGCTGCGACAAAACCAGGTTTTGAGGAGCGTTTCTTGGTTTCAATGGTATCGAAAGCAAGTCCTTTTTGCCCATTGTACGGGGTTCCTAATGTGGGAGTAGTTATCGATGTAATTGGTGATATTTCGGACTCTAAATATCCTGTTTTAAATGGTTGCTCTTTCCATACTCTTAGTGGAATTGCATCATCATTATCCAGGTTGACAACCATGGCAACATGACCGTTATCCCTGTATGTCCCAGTGGCCCACTCCTGTTGAAAGGTAGCGACAAATGTGTTTTTGACATTTGGGAACTGATAAACTTCTATATGAGAATGTTGGATTTTATATTCAGGAGTATTTTTATCAGTGACATCATTTACAAAGCGTTTGGTTGGTAACACTGTATATTTATAAAAAGGGCCAAAGGAATCTTCATAAGAATAACGGTCAATTCCGCCTTTAACGATATAAGCGTCAGGCGTTAACATTGAAGAAAGCGTTTTGGTACTTTTATTGACAAGTGCATCTTGAAACTTGTGTACCTTACTGATAACTACTTCTCTTTCTTTGGCCGATGCCAGCACCTTACGATCAAGTGCAAACTGATAATTATATATCTCAGGCACTAGTTGAGCATCCGTGAGTTCTGCTTTTCGGTTAAATTTTAAGGAAAGAGCCTGATATTCAAGAGTATCGGTATGGGCTGTTTTGACATATATTTCGCGGACTTCGTAGTTGCCATCAGAATGTGATAATAAATGAAGAGTATCACCCAAACGAATGGAGGTGATTTCATTTGTGTCGATAAGATGGTTTAATAATCCGATAGCTGGATGATTGCCCGGCAATTTAATTCCTTTCCAACCCTGTGGATGATTAATTGATTGGCGAATTTGCAGGATATGATTTTTGATAGCAGGAGCGGCACTATTTGCAGGATTTGCAACAAGCGTAATGTCATTCTGTTGTCCATAACCGGGAATGGTAATACTTAAAAGAAGTATTACAAAAAGTCCTGCTGTAAAGGATTTCATTTTAGGTGTATACTTCAATTGGTTCATATCGATAATTTTTGAGTCAATCATAATTATTTAATCAGTACCATCTTTTTGGTTTGGACTTTCTGTCCCACAATTAAGCGATAGAAATATGTTCCACTGGCTAGGCGAGTACCGTCAAATTGTATCCGATGCCAACCTGCTTTTAATGGTTTATTAACCAGAGTACGTACTTTTCGGCCGAGGATATTATATATTTCTAACGATACATCACTGCGTTTGTTAATTCCGAACTTTATAGTTGTTGTGGGGTTGAAGGGGTTTGGATAATTTTGAGTCAGCGTAATTTCTTGGGGACCCAAATTATTCTGAACCTGTTGTAATTCGGTAGTTGTTCCAACATATATCTCAAACTGTTTGCGCCCTTTGGCAGTCATCAATGAATAAGACTCATTATGCTCCAATATTTTTGAACGTCCTTTTTTGGGATCAGCAATTAATACAGACATATCATTTTTAAGATCCGGTATCTTGGGGGTCCATCTAACTTTCTCTTGTTTCTTAGCTTTAACCTCGATGGTATAGTGCTTGCGATCGCGGTCCAAAACATCGCCCTTGGTGTGTAAGGTTCTTTTTCGCTTCGTTTTATCCTTGTCAATAATTACAGCTCCGAAATTACTGAGCTTTAGTGGGGGATGGTATTGCGTAAAAGTTTTGCTCTTTTTCTTATTTGAATGGTAGATAATATGTACTTTGGCCGGACGTTTTTGGCTCTCCATATCAATGTCAAGAGTAACCTCTTTTGGCCGGGAGACTAGCTTGGTAGTTTCTTTAGAACTTTTTGGTTGTCTTCGTTTTGAGATACTGGTATAAGGTATTTCAATATTAATGTCTTTATCCTCATCATTAAATACATAGTAAGCAGAAAAAGACTCCATCTTCTTGCTTTCGTAGAAACTACCATCATATCCAAAGAGCGTAAGTGAATCTTGATTAAAAGCCATAATCTCATCCCAATTATCTGTACGCCTGAAAGGATTACTAATAATATTCCATCCTGGCTGCAGGCTAATACTATAGGTATCATTGGGGGATGGCTTAACTGCAGGATATGTACCTTGAATATCAAGAGACTGTTTGCTCAATACCCAAAAGCCCATACCAGCTCGAAAAGCAAGTGGTTGGTCTTTGGAATGCTCTTGGAGAAAATTATCTTCGCTGCCATCATCTTTAAATACTTTCCAGTCAGTACCATAATTACCTTCAAAAAATGTTTCTACCGGTATGGTTTCACTTGTTGGCACTCCAACTAGCCGATAATCGAATGAGTCCATTTCTCCGCTGCCGTCTCCAAAAGTAATATGCTCGTCCATTGAACTATTTTGGGGGTCTATCCGCGTGGTAAAGTTTTGTGCTGATGACCAGCGGCTGGAAGTCAATTTGGTTTTTACTCTTACTTGCCAAAAATAGGTGGTGTTGGGATCTAAGTCATTCAATTGTACCGTCTGTTTACTAACCATTGTATCGGTCACCACGGTATTAAAATTATTATCAGTGCTAACTCTCAATTCAAATTGGCCATCTTGATAATTCGAAGTCCAGGACAAGTGTGGTGCAATACTGATATCTTGTTCTTTTTCACCAGGGAAGGCCAGGGTTGGGGGCCCCGCCTTGATAGTAAAAACTTGGGGAGAAGACCATTGCCCGTAGCTTATACTGTTACGAGCTCGAACCCGCCAGTAATAGTTGGTGTTACGCTGGAGGTTACTTTGCAACTGGTAGCTGGATTTGGAAATACCCGATTTAGAAATAACCGAACTGTTTTGGTCAAAAGTGCTAGAGGTAGATACCTGTAGCTGGTAAGTGTCCGATCCTGAAGCTGACTTCCATTCCAGCGTAGGTGTTAAATTAATGATTGCTTCTTTATCTCCCGGTTTTGTAAGTACAACTTTGGGAGGCGCCGTAACATTTACCGTAACATCAAAACTAGTTTGATCAGATTTACTGCCATCACTTGCGCTCAGCGTTATCGTAGCCGTACCGTTTTGACCGGGACTGGGAGTTAGCTCAACAGTTCGATCACTGCCGGTACCATTTATGGTGATATTGTTGTCAGGAAACAACGTCTGATTGTTGGAAGAGGCCGAGACCGTTACATTGGATAGGTTCGTATTTGGATCGTCAACCGTGAAGTCCACCATAAGAGACACGCCATCTTTGTCGATTGTTTGGTCATTTATTGATGATAGGCTCGGTCCGGTGCTCGCCGCCTCATACGCCCCCATATCTACCGTGCCGCCACGAGTGCGTTGGTTCCCGGCAATGTCGGTAGTAATCCCCGAGGGAATGGCATCGTTATCTCCGGCATCAACGGCGGGCGAAGTAAGCTGTAAGACTAGTCCATCGTCGGCCGTAAACCAAGTATTGTCAGCTCCCTTGGGATTCGAAGTATTGACAAACTGAGGATTGGCGTCAATATTAGTGCTATTGCTAAAAGATACCGAATTGCTACTGGCATCCAGATAATAAGTATCGGCTATGGGCCCTGTTGATATTTCTGAAGTCCCTCCGTTAATAAGGGAGTGGCTAATAGTGAGAGTAGATTCTGACGTATTATCTATGTGATTCGCTCCCAGATCTGCCGAGTTGTCATAAAAAATAGTATTGGTGATGAGTGGAGTTGTATCCATACCTTGAGTAGATATAGCACCGCCATTTCCATCTTGATCTGAGGCGTGGTTATTGATAAATACACTATTTATAAGCATTAAATCAGCAGTTTTCCCTGCACCCCATATTCTAACTGCGCCACCTCTACTAAATTCTCCTGATACATTATTACTATAAAAAATGGTATTCATGATGATGGAACTACTTTTGCTACCTATATAAATGGCTCCACCATTACCAAATGATGCAATAGCCGTATTCCCCTTAAAAATGAGTCTGTTTAATATAGGGCTACATTCGCTGCCAGATCCTCCACCCTGACAAAAAAGTCCACCCCCATGTTTTTCAGGATCATTGTTTTTCGCCTGCCCTCCTGTAACGATAAGCCCATCGAGAAGTGTAGCATTGGTTATAACTCCATTATTACGTCCATCTATAAATAGCACGTGATTACTGTTAGTGCCATTAATATGATCCGTGCCGCTAAAGGTATTGGAGTCGCCATCGCTGTCGGTATTGGGGGCAAAAGGATCATCATCCTGATCAATGTCTCCGCTTAGGATTGTTCGATTGCCCGAAATATCGCGGTCGCTTAGCTGGGTTTCTGTCCCGTCGAAGCCGCCATAGATCTTGAGTCCGTCCTGATCGCCGGTAATGGTAAAATAGGCATTTATATCGCCTTGGGTAGGATTGGTACCTTCATCAGGATAATACGTGCCTTCGGCGATCCAGATTTCGTCTTTACCGCCCGCTACCGTTAGGGCATCCTGCAGGTGTTGGAAGGCACTGCCCCACGAGCTGCCATCCCCGCCGGAAGAGGCTCCGGCATCTACATAAATAGTTTCGGCAACATCATTCAAATTTACGGTAACAGATTGCGTGACTGTTTGATTGAATGAGTCCGTGGCTTCAATCGTTAGGGAAAAGGTCTGTGGACCTTTGTAATTCAGGTCAAATGCATCATCAACAGTTATCTTTCCTTCATTATCGATGGCAAAAGCCGAATTCCCATTTCCATTATAATCTTGGTTTCCTGAGCTGATGGCATAAGTCATATTTGCATCTACAGCTCCGCCGTCACCATCCTTGGCATCACTGTCAGTAATCAAGGTTCCCGATGCCGTATGTTCATCGATTGTTTTTGTCACATTTCCGGAAACCATAATTGGAGGATTTCCTGCCAGGTTCACAAATACGGTGGCAGAACTACTGGAAAGTCCAAGATTATCTGTGATTGTAGTGCTTATTTCCCGACTAAACACTGAGACCGGACTTGTTGTGTTTTTATACTGGATTGCACGCAGTAGCTCCTGCACGCGTGCTATTGTGGAATTGGTGTTAAAGTTAATCCTGAGGTCATTGCCAACTGTAATATCATTACCTAGCGTACCTACTATGGTACCTTCTACACTTACATTACTTCCAGACGTAGTTCCTGATACGGATACTGTACCTCCGGTATTTAACTGTAACAGATCTTCTGCAGCATTTGTATTTGCTGATACTGTTACGTGCAAGTTTCCTCCGTTTAAACTGCCCGGGTTATCCACATCAGACAGGGTGGCATTTCCACCGTCATCGAGATTTACCGCCGGCCCACCGACCTCGAAATCTACGGTATCACCATCTAGGTTACCTACGACAGGTGGACTGCCTAAAGTCATCGAAAAATCAGCGGTTACATCCTGATCCCCGCCGTTAGCAGTTCCGTTGTTATCAGAGAGCGTTAGGGTAAAGGTCTGTTGTCCACTGCCTGTAAGTGCTCCCCAGTGCAGGTTGCGGATGAGCGTTTGAATACGAGATGAGGTAGCATCGCTATTAAAATTGATAGTTAAGGTATTTCCGCCCTGTCCATCATTTACTCCATCTACGGTACCTAAAGAGGTACCATTAACCTTGATGGCCTGTCCGGCTGATATTTCTGCATTTCCACCTGCAACTACCGTTGTGCCATCTACGCTAAAGCTCCCGTTGGCGGTATTATTAATATCTTTATCCTTGATCTCTAATAATCCTCCATCATAATCCGGAGAATCTACATTATTTACGGTAGCATCTTTTCCATCATCTATAGTAACTGCAGAGCCTCCAGTTTGTACAGGAGAGTTATCACCATTAAGATTGGTTATCACCGGCGGACTATTAACTGCTGTTAAGCTTACGGTAGAACTGAGTGAAAGCGCTGCCGTATCATCGCCTCCGTTGGCTGTTCCACCATCGTCAGTAATCTCTGTAATCGTAACGATACGATCTGAGCCTGTTGTGGGGTCGCCCGAAGTGTTTCGATATGCTAGTTCCTCTACCAGTGTTTGCAGCTGGCCAGTAGTCAAGCTTGCTCCGCTAAAGCTTATCGTAGCAGTACTGCCTGATACTGATATATTTACAAAAAGATTATTACCGGCAGTGTTAACCGTATTACCGTCGGTTAAGGCTATGTTGCTGCCGTCAAATCGCAAAATTTCTGAAGCTCCGTCGCTTATATTGGAAATAGTCATTGTTAGGCTCGAGATATATTGCCCTCCCTCAGCATTTGAAGCACTCACTCCACTATATAGATCTACACCCGGGGCAGCATCACCTTCCGTAAAGGCCGGATCATTACCTGTGGCTGACAAGGTAGGTTCATCATTGATATCGGTAATATCAATATTGACGGTAATAGTTGCGGTACCGATGCCATCAGAAATCTGAATATCAAAAGAGTCGGCGCCGCTGTAGTTGGCATTAGGGGTATAAGTAAGTCCCGTAGGGGAAATGGAACCACCGTTTGAAGTTGCGGATGCCGGAAACCCGCCCAGAGATCCGTTCGCAGGGGCAGACGAAATAGACCAAGTGAGATTATCCCCGGAGTCAGTGTCAGTAATATCAAGCAATCCATTAATAGATGTTGCGGAGGCATCTTCGTTAATAGTAAGAGAAGCCGAGCTTCCATCGTTAAAGGTTGGTGCAGTGTTACTACTTGGATTGCCTTGTTTTTCCAGATAGATATTTTGGCCATCACTGCCATTTTCACTTTTATAGTCCCAAATATCTTGGTCTCCGTCGTTGTCAAAATCTGCAACTATGGTACTACTTGCCGCCCAAAAAAGATTATCGTCGGCTATTCCACTAAACGGGTTGGATGATCCGGTAACTTCAGAAAATGATCCGGAACCGTTATTGGCGTAAAAGCTGAATGTGGCATACGAATTATCATCATACCCCAACACATCTATATCCCCGTCATTGTCAAAGTCACCGGTAATAATGCCGGTATCAACATCAGGTATTGCTGATAGGGGATTGCTTCCTCCGGATTTCGAAGAGGTAAAACCGCTGCTGGTATTTTCCAGATAGATATTTTGGCCATCACTGCCATTTTCACTTTTATAGTCCCAAATATCTTGGTCTCCGTCGTTGTCAAAATCTGCAACTATGGTACTACTTGCCGCCCAAAAAAGATTATCGTCGGCTATTCCACTAAACGGGTTGGATGATCCGGTAACTTCAGAAAATGATCCGGAACCGTTATTGGCGTAAAAGCTGAATGTGGCATACGAATTATCATCATACCCCAACACATCTATATCCCCGTCATTGTCAAAGTCACCGGTAATAACGCCGGTATCAACATCAGGTATTGCTGATAGGGGATTGCTTCCTCCGGATTTCGAAGAGGTATAATCTGTTTGTGCATATAGATTTGATGATAAACAACTAAATATTATCACCAGAGATGCCAGGGGTTTTATTAAATAATGGATTGAGGAAATGAGTCTTTTAAACTGAGATATAATGTGATACTGGTTGTTGTTGAACATACGAAAAGCCGTCCCTTTTGTTTGATATCGTTATTAAAAGCCACCAATGATATTATAGTTAGGCATCTTTATAGGGGAGGGGTACTCCAGAAAGAATACTGCAAAAGTCCGTTCACTACAATGGGAATAATGTAATAGCGCGTAGAGTTGAGGAGATACTTCTGTTATTGCAGTGTAATCTGAATTACGCAAGTATCATATAAGTCACCAGTCCCCATAATCACCAATCCTATAAGATCAACGTAATATTCTGTCCGTTTTCTGCGCTACAAGAAAACAAATTACAGCTAAAAAATATATTCATATAAGCTCAAATTGAAGTAATCAGATTAGCCCAACCTTTTTTATGATGCCTGTGTTAATGGAAAGGTGGAGTTAAAGCCTATAGAGGTAGATTATGGAGGGCTATATTATTGGGGAGTATAAAAGTAAAAATGCGAACGGATTGGTTTCGGCTATTTTAAACGGTAATAAGACGTTGGGATAGTGCAGGATAGGTCTTCCGGCACTTAGCCGATTTGCTATTCTGTGGAATATTGTTGCTGATATCTTCCCGGCGTGATATCAAACTCTGCTTTAAATGCCCGAATAAAATTCGAGGCATTGTCAAAACCAAGTTGGTAGGCTACTTCTGACACAGTAGTTTTTGTTCCTTGTAACTTTTTTTGTGCCAGTTGCATCTGTTTATGACGGTAGTACCGGAAGGGAGTGGTGTTCATTTCTTGTTTGAAGTGCCGCTTTAACCCAGATACAGATATTCCAAATTGGGCAGCCAGAAAATCCATGCCGGGGAAAGGCATCTTAAGATAGTCGTCCAAATATTCGGCTACTTGTTGGGCTACATTCACAGGTAGGGAAGAAGGCTCCATTGGATTTTCTATCTGTAATTGAAATAGCATATCCAGCGTATTGCTAATATGGGTAAGTATTTGCAGTTTATTCGTGGGCGTTGATGAAGGATCACCCACCGTTTGTGCTAATTGCTTGATTTTTGATTTAATGGGAGACGGCGCCTGTGGTAGGAGAAACATCAGGTCATTTGGCTCATCGATAATTTTCTGCAGACGAGGATGAGAGATGTGTTGCTTGTTAATGTACTGGTCAATGAAGTTGTGACTGATAACAATTTGCAGATTTTCTTCGTGATAGCCAGCCGGCAATTCGGTAACGTAATTGGCATAATTGCTAAAAAGGGCAATCGTGCTTTGGTACATATCATAATGATCGTCACCGGAGATCAGCCGAGCGGACTTATTTTGATTAAGTAAGTATTTGAGCGTATAAAATTTACCCTCATGTCGCGGAAGCAGTTCCATCCGGTGTTTAGCATAGCAATGGGTTTTTTGATGCAGAATTAACACATCATCACCCAGCAACTGATAAGAAAAGGTGAAGGAATGGTAATCGTTATCCGCCGTGTAGATATTCTTTGTAGGGTTATGGTCTAGTAGGTCGCTCCATTTATCCATTATAGTATGGAAGTCAGAGATCGGGAAAAACTGTTGCTGTAGCTCAACAGTATTCTGTTCTTCTTGCATAAATATATGGAGTATCCCTAATTCGCCTTGTATATTTTTATTGTTGATTTAGGTTAACAAAAAGTGAATTAAATTTCAGAATTCTAATAACAACCCCCATAAACAATAAAAGTTTGTGTAAAATTATCCAGACATGTCATGCTAAACGTGTTTCAGCATCTCACATACACTTATTTGCAAAAAACCGAAATGATAGAGAAGCAGACTTGTCAACGGGTTTATTAGTTATCTCACTAAACCACTTTATAAATATGTGTTGTTTCGTATCACGAATAAATTTTTAAGTGGTTTCGAATCATTTGATGGATTTGTTATAAAAAGCATGGAGGAGAGGAAATGTTGTTGCCCAAAAGCAACTTTTAGTAGAAGAGGCGGTCCGGGCCGATAGGTACCCGATTACCGCCTTTTTACATTAGTTTTAAAAGTAGTTTAATGGTTCTCCTTCAGATATATTTTCGTAATTATTTTTTCTACTGCAGTGTTGGATAGTAGCTAGCATTTGTCTGCCACACGCTCGTAAAATCAAAGCCGGTTATATTAGTTTGTGCCGAAGATCCCTGCATTTGCGAAGTTGTGAGCCCTGTACTGTCATTATTACTGGTTAAACCATTTCCAATTGCGCTTGGCTGCCCAGTGCTTTGGGTATCCCAGTAGGAGGTATTAATTACTGGATTTGACCCAAATCCCCCATTATATCCTACCAAACCTCCGCTATTTCCACCACTCACGGAACCTGCAGCATAAGAGCTTTCAATAAGATCATTATTATATCCTACCAGTCCTCCATTATTTGTAGTGCCACTGACAGCACCAGTGGCATAAGAGTTTTGGATATCACCGTCATTGGTACCTACCAGACCACCATTATTATTGTCACCGCTAACTGACCCAGCAGCATAACTTTTATTTATGATCCCTGTATTATTACCTACAAGCCCGCCGGTGCCCAGCATTGACCCTGGATTACCAGTTGCACTGGTGTTAACATCTGCATATGATTTCGAAATGGTCCCTGAATTTTTTCCCACAAGTCCTCCTACATTGTAATTGCCGGCTGAAGACTGATAGCTATCAAGGGTTCCGGTAACTGAGCAGTTAGTAATCGAACCGTAATTAGCTCCTGCAAGGGTTCCTGAGTTAGTCGATGCCGTAACGTTTACATTAGTCAAATGTAGGTTCTTGATTGTCCCCGAAGAACTTACCTGCGAAAAAAGAGCGACTTTGCCGATATTTGGGCGGTCTATCGTTAACCCGGTAATGGTATGTCCATTGCCATTGTAAGTGCCCGAAATTTGGATCGGATCGAATCCCTTTCCACCATTCCAGGTTGATGCTCCTGAAGCATTAATGTCAGCCGTTTGTTTAAAATATGCATCTGAGTATTTCTCGACTCCTTGAAGCTGGTCTAAATTTGAAACCAGATAAGGATCTGATTGTGTACCGCTGCCTTGCGTAAAAGGGTCTACAGTGATAATGAATGTTTGGCTGATAGTTTGGCCGGCCCCGTTCTGTGCTGTGACCGAAAATTGGTATTGGTGATCGGTACCATTGGCGCTGTGATTGTAGTCCAGGGTAGGACCGCTCAGTTTAATAACATAATCGTTTACTGTCTGAACACTAAAAATACCCCCATCTGGTCCGCTGATGGTTGCCCCTTGTAATGGATCTAAATCTGATTGCATAGCTACATAAAAAGAATCGATACTAGCCAGATTCGTTCCGGTCGTGACATCATTGAATACATAATTCCCACCCGATAGATTAGCTTTATATTCGGTAGTATTGGTAGATATTTTGGTACTAACAAATACCGGTGCCTCATTAACATTTTGAACGGATACTGTGAGGTTCTTGCTGATGCTCAGGTTCCCATCGGAAACCCTTACTTGCACTTCGTAGGTATTGCCGGCATCATTGTCAGCTGGTTGTTCAAAGTCCGGGGCGCTGTTGAATGTTAATGCACCAGAGTTTGAGTCAATGGAGAATAATCCTTTATCGGTTCCACCATTTAGCTTATAAGTAAGAGCATCTCCATCTGGATCAAAGGCAACTAGCGTTTCAACAGCGGTCTTATTTTCTTTGGATTTATAAGTGCTTTGTGCACTGGCGAATTTTGGGGAATGATTCTCTGTCACATTAAAACTGGGGCCTGTGGCTGTTTGTCCAAAGGCTGCTATTTTGACCGGTCCGCTGGTAGCATCTTGTGGCACAGTAGCTACAACTTTGGTAGAGCTAGCACTGCTTATGGTGGCTTCGGTATCATTGAAGGTAACGATATTGGCATCAGCTGTGGTATTAAATCCAACTCCATTGAGTGTTACTGATGAACCGATAGGGCCCTCTTTAGAAGACAGGCCGGTAATTTTCGGAGAGGGAATAACTTCAAAGCGATCAGACGTTACTGATTTATCACCCACAGTAATGGTAATGGTTCCCTGGGTAGCATTTTGGGGTACTTCTGTAAGTATCAGTGTATCAGTGACACTCAGTATCGGGGCGGGTTGTCCGTCAATAGATATTGTAAGCTGTCCGCCAGACTTGCTTAGTGTATCAGTAGTATTTGAGCTTGATTTCATTTGATTAGTGTGAGCAGGGGAGTTGTTCAGCCTGGAATTATTATCTGAATGATGGTTATTGACTGTATTATCAAGATTAGGCAGCGATGAATTGGATCCTGTTAATTTTTTGGAGCGCTTTCCAGCATTTGCCTTCTTTTTGAGCGCAGTCTTGCCGTGAGTTTTTTGAGAGGCAGTAGGAGATTTTTTGCTGCTTTTATTTGGAGTATTTCCCAGAAAATTAGCCCCTGTAATGGTAATACGAGAACCGGTTGGAGCTTTTGCGGGAGATACCCCGGTAACAACAAGCTGTTGTGTAAGGATTTTAAAATAAGGCCCGCTAATGGTTTTGTTACCAGCAGTAAGTTTCACTGGTCCGCTGGATGCGCCTTCTGGGACTTCGGCTATTATTTCTTCTGCTTTGGTACTGCGTACAGGGGCCGGAGTTCCATCAAAGCTGACCTGGCATTCAGACTGTTGTGTGTTAACATTCTTGGTACCGATGGTTATAGCCGCTCCCACCATCCCGCTATCGGGAGTAACGGAAGTAATTTCGCTGGTACCGACTTCGGGACCTGAATTTCCGCAAGAGATAATTATTACTGTAATACTGACCGAAAGAAGGGTAATACCCAAGAGTTTTATGAATTGCTTATACATAATGCCGTTAAATTGTGATGTAATTAGCTATTTAATAGTATTTGTTACCCGAAATATTTATCCAATACATGTACCTGATACCAATTGGGACACCATTTTTGCTTGCCAACAAAATTTCTGTGGTCAATAAAGACATTTAGGTTCTAACCGAAAAGTAAAAATGCGAACGGATTTTTAGCTTACTGATTGATGTTTAGTTTTAGGTTCGGGAAGAGATGCTAGGTTTTACAAGGTTTTATAACGGATTTTTCAATTTCTTTCGAAGAATCGAAACTCCATTTAAAATTACGTAGCATTACTCTTGTAAAGGATATGGGGTGTCGGAACTTCCAAAAAGGAACACTATCCTGAGCGCTTGGCATGAGTAATTTCACTGATAAGCTTCGGACTTTTTATCCGCTCTTATGCTTACGGAGACCCAGGAACCAGGGTGGAGACATGCCCAGAGTAATTAAGAGGTTGTCAGATTATTAGAATCTGCAGCAGAGTAGCGGATAGAAATTTACAGAGTACGGTCTGTACTAAAGGAGGGCCATATTTTATAACGTACTAATAGTATTTGATTGTCACATTCTGAAGATAGACTTAAAATCATTTTGTTCCTTAGTGCTCTCTATGGTATTTATCATAACTGCTTTATGGATGAAAATTATTTTCAGACTCACTACGCATAATCCGGGAAAATACGGTTTTAAACAGATTCCCATCTTCGTTTGTAAGGACACTGAGATCATCGCTGTGATATCTCTTGAACTTTTTCATAAAGTGGGATCGGTCGTAATAGCCAAATTTTGATAAAATATCGTTTACGGTAGAATTTCCTTCTGCAATTTCAGCACAGGTAAAATTAAAGCGCACCTGTCGAATAAACTGACCGGGAGTAAAACCAATAAACTTGTTAAATTTCTTCTCGAGATAGCGTCTACTCACGTCTTCATATTCACAGAGATCCAGGACTTTCAATTTGCCCTTCTTTTCGTAAATGTAGTCAATAACTACATCCAGGTGGGTATATTTTATAGAGTCCGGGACTTTATTCAGCATAAAATCGGTAAGCAATCTTAATCGGTTTTCGGTGGATTCGGTCTTCAAAATTTCTTGCCGGATTTGGTCGGCTTCATCCTCAATTACTTCATCAAGAGGGAGGAAATCATTTTGGATGTCCGCCAGGTAAATATCAAAAAGTTTGTGTGTGGCTGTGGGCTTTAGGGCAATGCCGTAATACAATAAAGGGATATCACTGTCAAAAGAGAAGGTAGGGAAATACTGGCCGCTAAGAGCGTAATCGGGAAAGTGATGTACACCATTTGCATCTTCGACCCGGGGGTTCCCCTTTAACACGATGGTAATAGTCCCGGTACCAAAGGGGATGATTCTATTATCTTCAAAGGTACTGGGATGGGGGATATCAATTTCATATATCCGTTTTACAAACGGAGATAATTTTTGGGGAGGTAAGATAAATTCATGCATTATAGCCGATATTTTTTACAATTCTGACTTGATTTTTGTCTGGGTTAAGAAAACGATCCTTTGGTGTATTTGCTTCTTTTTGCATCCTATTTGTCAGAATAGGATAAACTAACCTCATTATATTAATTGCCCAATATCCTTTTGATACAAATATTTTGAGGAGTAAAAAAAGTTCCGTCTTGTCAGTTACTTTCAGCCCATCCCATAAAATTTACTCTTCTTTTTGTAATAAGGGGTGAATACCTTTTTTAACTCCTGGTGCTTAGGTTGTTCTAAATTAAAATCATTACTAATAATTTTCCAAGCTTCAGATTTTGCCTGTTCTAGTATCCATTGATCTTCTACAATGTCAGCGACCTTAAATTCTGGCAGGCCGCTTTGTTTGGTACCAAGAAAATCGCCGGGTCCGCGAAGCTCTAGGTCAGCTTCAGCAATTTGAAACCCATCATCGGTCTCTGCCATCTTCCGCAGGCGAAATTGTGCCTCTTTACTTACTTTTTGGCCGTAAATTAGGATGCAGTAACTCTGACGTTCGCCCCGGCCGATACGCCCCCGTAGCTGATGAAGCTGTGACAGCCCAAACCGTTCGGCGTGTTCCACAATCATAAGGCTGGCATTAGATACGTCAACACCGACCTCTATGACGGTGGTTGAGACCAGCACCTGTACCTCATTATTAATGAACTGCAGCATCACGGCATCTTTCTCTTCGGATTTCATCTGTCCGTGCAGTAATCCCACCTCGTGATTAGAGAATCGCTTTTTTAGTTTCTTAAACCCTGCGCTGGCATCTTTGAGGTCCATTTTTTCAGACTCTTCCACTAAGGGATACACGACGTATGCTTGCCCGCCCTTATTCAATTCCTGCTCAACGAAGTTATAAATTTCATCGTGTTTCTTTTGGTGCCGAACGGCGGTCTTCACGGGTTTGCGTCCGCCGGGAAGATCTTTAATGATGGAGATATCCAGGTCACTATATAATGTCATAGCCAGTGAGCGGGGAATGGGAGTCGCTGACATCACGAGCACATGTGGATGTGATCCCTTTTTTAGAATTTCAGCGCGTTGCTTAACACCAAAACGGTGTTGTTCATCAACGATGGCCAGCCCCAGCTTATAAAAGTTTACTTGCTCTTGGATAACAGCATGGGTACCAACGACGATATCACAGCTGCCGCCTTCGAGGTCTGTGAGGATGTCAGTGCGTACGGTTTTCTTTTGATTACCTACCAGCAGACGAATATTGATATCCAGCGGATCCAGGAAATTGGAAAGTGTTCGGAAATGTTGTTCAGCCAGGATTTCGGTAGGGGCCATAAAGGCGGCTTGATAGCCGTTATCCAGTGCCATAAGTATGGCACCCAAGGCCACTATGGTTTTACCTGATCCTACATCGCCTTGGAGCAACCGGTTCATTTGCTTGCCAGAGCGCACATCTTTTTTTATATCCGAAAGAGCGGACTTTTGTCCATCGGTGAGCTCAAAAGGTAGGTGGGTATTGAAGAAGCGCTGAGTATAATTGCCTAGATCCTCAAAAACAGGCGCGTCGTGTTTGTCAATAATTTCGTGTTTGCTCTTGGCCACGCTTAGCTCAAAGAGAAATAACTCTTCAAACTTAAACCGCTTGAATGCTTTTTGATACTCTGATTTCGATTCCGGGAAATGAATCATCCGGTAGGACTCATGCCGTTTGGGCAAGCTGTAACTTTGTCGAATAGAATCCGGCAGGAATTCGGGTGTTTTTTCATGTTTTAGAGTAATTTTTTGCCACTGGTGGATGAGTTTGCTGGTCGTTGACGTTTTGGCGAGTGACTTGTTACCCGGGTAGATAGGCATAATCTGCTTTAGCTGCGAAAGGTCAGAAGTATTGCTTACTTTTTCATACTCTGGATGCGCAATAGATAAATACCGACCGTATTTCTTAACGTTGCCAAAGAAGGCGACGGCTTCACCCTCCGAAAGATTTTTCCTTATATAATGGGCGCCTTTAAACCAGACTCCCTTCAAAGAGGCGGTATCGTCTTGAATGATAACTTCCAGTCTTTTTTTATTCCCGTGCCCTTTTTGTTGTATTTTCTTGATACGGCCTACTACGGTTACTTCTTCACTATTATCGCGAAGTTCTCGAATCTTGGTGATGGTTGTCCGGTCTAAATACCGGTGAGGAAAGTAGTTTAGTAGATCCAGTGTACTTTTGATTCCACTCTCAGATAGCGCGTTTAATCGCTTGGTTCCCAGTTGTGGAAGGTCGATTAATTTCAAAATAAATATACTGATATATATTAGTATACTAGTTATTCAGGTCGTTCAGAGTAAATTTATGTCGTTTGAGATGGAAATAGGATACAAAACAGAAAAACATAAAGAAAATCAATAAAATTGTTTGCATAGATAGTACTAAATTCCTTATCATTGGCAACTCTTGTTCGACCTGAAAAATCAATTAAGCGTATTTAATCGTGCCTACAATACAACAACTTATTCGCAAAGGCAGAAAAAGCAAGTCGAGTAAAACTACGGCCCCTGCTTTGGAAGGCTGTCCGCAAAAACGCGGAGTTTGCGTACGAGTTTATACCACTACGCCCAAAAAGCCGAATTCGGCTTTGCGTAAGGTTGCTCGTGTGCGTTTAACTAATGGCTATGAAGTAACGGCTTATATTCCTGGTGAAGGTCACAACCTTCAGGAACACAGCATTGTGCTGGTTCGCGGAGGTCGTGTTAAGGATCTCCCCGGAGTACGTTATCATATTGTTCGTGGAACGCTCGACACTGCCGGTGTTGAAGACCGGAAGCAGGGTCGCAGTCTCTACGGTACAAAGAAGCCTAATTAGAATTGTTGAGTAGGAATTAAACGTAAAGAGATATGAGAAGAAAGACAGCAGATAAGCGTGAAGTTCAGCCGGATCCGGTTTTTGGTGATAAGCTGGTTACGCGCTTCGTAAACAACCTGATGCGCGACGGTAAGAAAAATGTCGCACGTAAAATTTTGTATCAGGCTTTTGAAATTATTGAAGAAGATACTGGCAATGAGGGCATGGAAGTATTTAAGGAGGCCCTCAGTAATGTTTCGCCGGTAGTTGAAGTTCGTTCCCGCCGTGTTGGCGGATCAACCTACCAAGTGCCCGTCGAGGTTCGCCCCGATCGCGGTACTGCCTTAGGTATTCGTTGGTTGATTAATGCATGTCAAACTCGAAATGATAAGTCAATGGCTCGGCGTTTATCTCGCGAGCTGTTGGATGCCGCCAATAACGAAGGTGGTGCAGTGCGAAAGAAGGATGAGGTTCATCGCATGGCAGAAGCAAATAAAGCATTTGCTCACTTTAGATTCTAAATGATTTACCGATATAATTTATAATAATGGCTGAGACTAAGACACAAACTGACCCTGAAATTATAGACCGCATCAAGCGTACACGCAATATTGGTATTGCTGCGCATGTTGATGCTGGTAAGACAACGATGACGGAGCGCATCCTTTATTATACAGGGATTACTCACCGTATTGGTGAAACTCATGACGGCGCTTCCCAGATGGATTGGATGGACCAAGAGAAGGAGCGAGGTATTACAATAACTTCTGCTGCTACTCACTGCATTTGGAAAGATCATCGCATTAATATTATTGATACGCCGGGTCACGTTGACTTTACTGTAGAGGTAGAGCGTTCACTACGTGTACTTGACGGTGTTATTGGGGTTTTTGATTCTGTAGGAGCTGTTCAGCCTCAGTCCGAGACTGTTTGGAGGCAAGCAAATAAATATGATGTGCCTCGGATGGCCTTTGTTAATAAGATGGATCGCGTAGGGGCTGATTTCTTCAACGTTATTGATGAAATGAAGGAGAAGCTCAACGCTAATGCTATTCCAATTCAGATCCCCATCGGTGTTGAAGATACCTTCCGGGGCGTTGTTGACCTTATCAAGATGAAGGGTATCATCTGGGATGAGGATACGCTTGGGATGGAATACGATGAAATTGAGATTCCTGATGATCTGAAAGAAAAGGCTGAAGAGTATCGCAAGATTATGCTTGAGGCTATTGCTGATCATAATGATGCGCTGATGGAAAAATACCTCATGGACGAGGAAATCAGTGAAGAGGAAATTGAAAATGCGCTTCGTGAAGCTACTCTCGACCGTGATGTTACTGTTGTAATGTGTGGTTCTGCTCTTAAAAACAAGGGAGTTCAGACAGTACTCGACAAGGTCATCAAGTTTTTGCCGAGTCCTTATGATATTCCACCAATTGAAGGTTTGGATCCTGAAGATGAAGACAAGAAGTTAGAGCGCAAGCCCAGCGTGCAAGAACCATTTTCTGCGTTGGCGTTTAAGATTATGACGGATCCCTACGTTGGTAAGTTGACGTTCTTCCGCGTGTATTCCGGAAAATTAGAAAAAGGTTCTTATATATATAACGCCACGACCGGAAAGAAGGAACGTATTGGTCGTATTCTTGAAATGCATGCCAACGAAAAGAAGGATTTGGATGTCGTTAGAGCAGGTGATATTGCTGCTGCTGTTGGCGTTAAAGAAGTTCGTACCGGAGATTCATTTTGTAATATTGAAGATCCAATTATTCTTGAAAATATTACATTTCCGGAGCCGGTTATTAAGCTAGCTGTTGAGCCTAAGTCAAAGGCTGATGCTGAAAAGCTAACAACTGGACTGATCAAGTTGGCTGAAGAGGATCCCACTTTCCAGGTTGAAACGGATGAAGATACTGGTCAGACAACTATTGCCGGAATGGGTGAGCTTCACCTCGAAATTATTGTAGATAGGCTGCAACGAGAGTTTAAAGTTGAGGCAAATGTTGGTCAGCCGCAGGTCTCTTACCGAGAAACTATTGATGATAGTATTACTCACCGAGAATTGTATAAGAAGCAGTCTGGTGGGCGTGGTAAGTTTGCGGACATGGAGTTCGAAATTGGTCCGCTGTCTGACTTTGAGGAATTTGACGAAGAAGACAACAATGTTTCTGTTGACGAAGGATTCAAATTTATTAACGAAATTGTAGGCGGTAACATCCCTACAGAATATATTCCATCAGTAGAGAAGGGTTTTAAGCAAGCGATGGATGCTGGTATTCAGGCTGATTATCCAGTACAAAATATCGGTGTGCGCTTGTATGATGGGGATTATCACGATGTAGACTCTGACCAGTATAGCTTTGAATTATGTGCTAAGCTGGCTTTCAGAAGATCTGCACTTAAAGCAAGTCCTTCAATTCTTGAACCAGTGATGGATGTAGAAATTATTACTCCCGAAGAATATATGGGAGATGTAATTGGTGATCTTAATGGCCGACGAGGTATTATTGGCCAAATGGATAGCAATAATCAGGGATCAGTGGTAAATGCCCGCGTTCCGTTGTCAGAAATGTTTGGCTATTCCACTGATCTGCGTTCAATTACACAGGGGCGAGCATCATACTCCATGGAGTTTCGTGATTATGAAGCTGTACCCGATAACGTTGAGAAAGAAATATTAGAATCAAGATCTTAAAACATTATTAACTAATAATATTATGGCAAAAGAAACCTACCAGCGCGAGAAGCCACATGTAAACATAGGAACGATTGGCCACGTAGACCACGGGAAAACCACGTTGACGGCGGCGGT
>NZ_VNHY01000006.1 GCF_008124865.1 Fodinibius salinus
CCAACCGGTAGCCATGGAAGAAGGGCTGCGGTTTGCGATTCGCGAAGGCGGCCGCACAGTTGGGGCCGGCGTTGTAACTGAAATTATAGATTAAAAAAGTTCTGATAAGTGGCTACTCAACAAAAAATCAGAATTAAACTTAAGTCGTACGATCATAACCTGATCGACAAATCGGCTGAAAAGATAATTCAGACAGTAAAATCGACGGGAGCTGTGGTATCAGGACCGATACCGCTCCCCACAAAGAAAAATATTATTACGGTTAACCGCTCGGTTCACGTGAATAAGACAGCACGTGAACAGTTTGAGTACCGATCGCATAAGCGTTTGATCGATATTCTTTCAACGGGTTCACAAACCGTAGATGCATTAATGAAGCTGGAGTTACCCTCTGGTGTGGACGTAGAAATTAAAGTGTAACATTTATAATCACTGAACAATGAGTAGTGGTTTGATAGGAAAAAAAGTAGGAATGACGAATATTTTTGATGACGACGGTAATAACTATGCCGTTACTGTCATCGAAGTTGATCCCTGTGTAATAACAGCGATCAAAACAGAAGAAAAAAATGGGTATGAAGCTGTGCAGCTTTCAGCATTTGATAAGAAAGAGCAGAGCACTTCAAAGCCGTTGCAAGGTCATTTTGAAAAAGCTGGTATATCACCAAAGCAATACGTAAAGGAATTCAGAGATTTTGTCCCTGAAGACGCTGAACTTGGAGATGAATTAAACATCGAAGATGTATTCACCATTGGTGAGAATGTTGATGTAGTAGGAGTTTCCAAGGGTAAAGGTTTTAGCGGCGTGATGAAGCGGCACAATTTTGGAGGTGTTGGTGAAGCATCACATGGTCAACACAAACGTCAGCGTCATCCAGGTTCTATTGGACAGGCATCTGATCCCGCACGTGTGTTTCCGGGTATAAAGATGGCCGGCCGAAGTGGTAACGAACGAACCAAGATTAAAAATTTGACAGTAGCAAGAATATTTAGTGAGTCAAATTTGATGATGGTGACTGGATCCATCCCTGGACCTAATGGACGATTTGTAGAAATTTACAACAGATAGTAAGAATTATTTGAAATGAAGCTTCCGATATACACAACAGAAGGAAAAGATAGCGGCAATGAGGCTGAGTTAGCTGATTCTATTTTCGGCATTGAGCCTAATGAAACCGTTATTTACGAGGCTGTTCGTCGTTATATGGCGAACCAGCGGCAAGGTACCTCGAACACAAAAGAACGTGGTCAGGTACGTGGTGGAGGCCGTAAGGCTTATCGCCAAAAAGGTACTGGCCGTGCGCGTCGTGGGTCAATCAGATCGCCTTTGCTTAAGGGCGGTGGAACGGTCTTTGGACCAAGCCCGCGTAATCATGGTTTTAGAATGTCGAAAAAGTCTAAGGAGCTAGCACGTAAGTCGGCACTATCGGCTAAGAAAAATGATGAGGCTCTAAAAATTATTGATGATTTTAGTTTTGATGAGCCAAAAACAAGAAAAGTGGCTGATATTTTGGAAGCCTTAGAAATTGAAGATAGCAAAGTATTGCTATTAACGGCAGGTGTGGACGAGATCGTTTATAAGTCCGCTCGTAATATTCCAAATATTGAGGTTCTTGAAGCAAACAAACCTTCTACGTATCAGATTTTGGATACAGAAGTGATTTTGATTCAGGAGTCTGCACTAGAAATTCTTGAAGAATCTATTGAAACTGCTGAGGAAAAGGTAGCATGAAATACGTACTCAAAAAACCATTAATTACTGAAAAACTAACTCAGCTTCAGGCCGAAGGTAAGTATGCTTTTGAAGTTGATAAATATGCCAGCAAAGAGGATATCAAAAGAGCAGTTAAAGATCGATATCCTAATGTTGAGGTTGGAAGTATTCATACTATTATTATGCCTTCAAAGCCCAAAGGTCGTTTTACGCCAAGTGGATATGTTGAAGGCCGGAAAAAGGTCTGGAAAAAAGCAATTGTAACTATCAAAGAAGGTGAAATAGACTTCTTTAGCGAAATTTAGAAACAGTTATTGTAATGGCTACAAAAAAACAGAAACCAACTACACCCGGTGCTCGGCACACTACATCACCTGTGTTTGATGATGTCACCGTTAGCAAGCCTACTGTTAAGCGGCTTGTAAAAGGCAAAAATAAAAGTGGCGGGCGTAATAAACAGGGGCGAATGACTTCACGCCATCGCGGCGGCGGTCATAAACGTCGATATCGAATTATCGATTTTAGCCGTGACAAACATGATATCCCTGCTAAAGTGCAGACGATAGAATATGATCCAAACCGCTCTGCTCGTATAGCATTGGTTGCATACGAGGACGGTGAGAAACGGTATATTGTCGCACCTGATAAGTTGGGAGTTGGAGACAAAATTATTAGCAGTGCATCGGCTATCGAACCAAATGTTGGTAATGCAATGCCGATGGCGAAGATGCCTCCGGGGACTTTCATCCACAATATTGAGATGCATCCCGGTCAGGGAGCACAGCTTTGCCGAAGTGCTGGAACAGCTGCACAAATGGTTGCAAAGACTGACAAGTACGTTACTGTGAAACTGCCATCAGGCGAAGTTCGCATGATACTTGGCAAATGTCTTGCTACTGTTGGTAAAACCAGTAATCCAGATCACTTTAATACTAAAATTGGTAAAGCTGGGAGAAATCGCTGGAAAGGAAAGCGACCTCACACACGAGGCGTTGCAATGAACCCGATTGACCACCCAATGGGAGGTGGAGAAGGAAAAGCTTCCGGTGGTCATCCACGTTCGCCTTGGGGACAATCTTCAAAAGGATTAAAGACAAGAAAACGCAAGAAACTTTCGGACCGATACATTGTCCGAGGACGTAAAGAATCTAAAAAGAAGTAAGTAATTATGCCTAGATCGCTTAGAAAAGGACCTTACGTATATTACAAGTTACAGCGTAAGGTTGACGCAATGAATGAGAGCGGTAAGAAAAACGTCATTAAAACCTGGTCTCGAAGTTCAATGGTTACGCCCGATTTTTTAGGGTTGACAATTGCCGTTCATAATGGGAAACAGTTTATCCCTGTATTCATCACTGAAGACATGGTTGGTCACAAGTTAGGTGAGTTTGCACCGACGCGCACCTTCCACGGCCATCCAGAAAAGACAGCAACCAGAGAAGCACCGAAAAAACCAGGAATGTAAAGTATTATGGCAGAAGAAAATTTTGAAGCAAAAGCAACACAGAAGCATCTGCGAAGGGCTCCTAGAAAAGTACGTCTGGTTGTAGATGCTGTGCGAGAAGACAGGGTTGATAAGGCCTTGAAAAAACTTGAATTCACGAATAAAGCTGCTGCTGCTGAAGTAGCTAAAGTTGTAATGTCAGCTGCAGCCAATATCCGTGATAAATTTCAGGAAGCACGATTGGATAATCAGGATCTTTACATTAAAGAGATATATGCCAATGAAGGTGCTACACTGAAGCGCATTCAACCCGCTGCTATGGGTAGTGCGCATCAAATACGCAAGCGTACCAGCCATGTTACAGTGGTTGTAGCGAAGAAAGAAGAATTTGATAACTAATAAATAATAATACCTTGGGACAGAAATCACATCCAGTAGGTTTAAGACTCGGTATAATTCGCGGTTGGGATTCCAACTGGTATTCCGAAGAGAATGAACCTGAAATTTTATATGAAGACACTAAATTGCGTGAATATTTGCATACTCGTCTTCAAAATGGAGGGTTATCACGGGTCATTATAGAACGTACTCCAAAACGAATACTTCTTACACTAAAAACAAGTCGCCCCGGCGTTATTATTGGTAAGGGCGGTGAGCAGATTGAACTTCTTCGTGAAGAGCTTAAGACTATCACAGATAAAGAAGTTCAAATTAATGTAAGTGAAATTAAACGACCCGAGACGGATGCGAGCCTCGTAGCTCAAAATATTGCACAGCAGTTGGAAGCACGTATTTCATTCCGACGGGCAATGAAGACTTCAATCTCTTCGGCTATGCGAATGGGTGCCGAAGGCATTCGAATTAGATGCGCAGGTCGTTTGGGTGGTTCAGAAATGTCGCGAACCGAACAATATCGCGAAGGACGGGTACCACTGCACACACTGCGTGCTGACATTGATTATTATTGTGCGACCGCAAATACTATTTATGGTTCCATAGGTGTTAAAGTGTGGATCTTTAAAGGAGAAATACTCGGAGATATCGAACTTACAGCGGGTGATGCACATACCCAACGTAAGGATGATTCTCGAGGACGAGGAGGCGGCGGAAAGCGACGGTCTCGACGAAGAAAAAGAAATCGAAGTAATTAATACTGAAAAATTTCAATCATGTTAGAACCAAGAAACGTAAGACGACGCCGGCAGCACCGCAGGAGTCTGAAAGGTACGGCTCATCGTGGCCATACACTTGCCAACGGAGATTTTGGGCTTAAAGCCCTTGAGCCAAAGTATATTACTTCTCGACAAATTGAATCTTGTCGAATTGCAATTGCTAGACAATTGCAGCGTGATGGGCAAACATGGATTCGTATTTTTCCAGATATGCCCAAGACATCACAACCCGCCGAAACCCGAATGGGTAAAGGTAAGGGTGCTGTAGAAGAGTATGTGGCTGTTGTAAAGCCAGGAAGAATTTTATTTGAAATCGCCGGTGTTCCGGAAGATTTAGCTTGGGAAGCAATGCGACGAGCAGATTATAAGCTTCCTATTAAAACAAAATTTATTGTTCGTCGTGATTACGATGGACCTTAATTAAGAAGCATTTACGAAATCATGAAGGCACACGAACTACGAAAGAAAACGATTGCAGAATTAGAAGCACGGCTTGAGGATGAAAAGCAGGCTTTGCAAGATATGCGCTTTAACCGCGCTATTGCAGGACAGCTTGAAAATCCCGCTCGTGTTTCTATGACACGCAAAGAGATTGCACGGATACATACGATTATTACTGAAAAACAACAAGAAAGTGCTGACTAATTAACCAATGGCACAACCTGAACGAGTACAACGAACAACACGAACTGGTCGCGTAGTAAGCAACAGCATGGATAAAACTATTACCGTTGCTGTTAACCGTAAGGTAAAGCACGCGATCTATGGTAAATATATAACCAAAACGACCAAGTATATGGCCCATGATGAGAATAACGAGGCCGGCGAAGGTGATCAGGTGGAGATTATGTCCACTCGACCGCTTTCAAAACGGAAGTCTTGGCGACTGGTAGAAATAATTGAACGAGCAAAATAACCGATATATCTTAAGACTTTGCAATGGTACAAGCACAAACAAAACTAAACGTTGCTGACAATAGTGGAGCACGTCAGCTTAAGTGCATAAAAGTTCTTGGTGATTCCAAAAGGCGATATGCACGAATTGGTGATCTTATTTCTTGTTCAGTACAAACTGCAATTCCCGGAGGTAATGTTAAAAAGGGAGAAGTAGTCAATGCTGTAGTTGTACGGACAAATAAAGAAATTCGCCGTAATGACGGCAGTTACATTCGATTTGATGAAAATGCTGCAGTGATTATTAACCAGGATAGTGAGCCAGTCGGGACTCGTATTTTTGGTCCCGTTGCTCGCGAACTGCGTGAACGCAGCTACATGCGTATTGTTTCACTTGCACCAGAAGTGCTTTAAAACCTGAATTTATTATGCCACGGAAAAAGAATAAGCGAAAGAAATTACATGTTAAAAAAGGTGATGAGGTAAAAGTCATTGCTGGTAATGATAAGGGCCGCGAAGGTCGCATACTGGCTGTATTCCCTGATAAAGAACGCGTTCTTGTTGAAGGAATAAATATGCGCGTCCATCACGATCAGCCAACACAGGAGAATCCAGAAGGCGGTCGTATTGAGCGAGAAGTTTCAATACATATTTCAAATGTAATGGTAATTGACCCGTCCACGGGTGAACCGACGCGTATTGGCCGTAAACGTATTGAGGAAGATAGCGGCGGACGCTGGGTTCGTTATGCGAAGAAAAGTGGCGAGATTTTAGACAACTAAGAATTTATTTATAGAATGGCACAAGCAAGATTAAATACAGAATACAACGACGAAATTGTTTCAAACCTGCAGGAACGGTTTGAGTATGATAACGTAATGGCTGTTCCCAAGCTTAAAAAGGTAGTCGTAAACTGTGGTATTGGTGAAGCTGTTGAGAATGAAAAGCTTATCGACACCATCACAGAAAATCTGGCTACTATTACGGGTCAGCGCCCTGTTACCACCAAAGCAAAAAAGTCAATTTCTAATTTTAAAATTAGAAAAGGACAGCCAATTGGATGTAAGGTAACATTGCGTGGCAAGCGGATGTATGAATTTTTAGATCGGCTTATTAACTTAGCACTTCCCAGGACCCGGGATTTTCAGGGCGTACCTGATAGTAGCTTTGATGGAGGGGGTAATTATACACTTGGGATTAAAGAACACACGATCTTTCCCGAGATTAATACTGAGGAAGTTGAACATTTGCATGGTTTGGATATTACATTTGTGACATCAGCCGAAACCGATGAAGAGGCCTATGCCTTGTTAGAAGAATTTGGCATGCCATTTCAAAAACGAAATTAAATTCAGAAGCATATAAACTATGGCTAAGAAAGCTTGGATTGCACGTAACGAAAAACGAAAGCGAACGGTTAAAAAATATGCCGAAAAGCGTAAAAAGCTTAAGGAAGAAGGCAAATGGGTGGAACTGCAAAAGTTACCCCGCGATGCCAGCCCTACACGGGTTAATAATCGCTGTAGTTTGACCGGACGATGCCGAGGCTATATACGTAAGTATGGAATTTCGCGAATTAAGTTTCGTGAACTGGCCTTGGACGGCAAAATTCCCGGCGTACGCAAAGCAAGTTGGTAACATTTTAACGAACAAATTTTATGTTTGATCCAATTTCAGATTTTTTAACACAAATTAGAAATGCTCAACAGGCTGGTCATCGCCGAGTTGATATTCCCGCATCTAAATTGAAGCGGGCTATGACAAAAATCCTGGTCGAAAAGGGATACGTCAACAAGTTTATCAATATTGATGATGACAAGCAGGGTATGCTTCGCTTGTTTTTGAAGTATGATGCTTATGGTCAACCTGTAATAAAGAACATGAAGCGTAGATCTAAGCCAGGCCTTCGAGAATACTGTGGATCGGATGATATTCCACGAGCTCTTAATGGCTTGGGTATTGTTATGCTCTCGACATCTCGGGGCGTAATGACGGATAAAGAGGCCCGCAAATTAAATGTGGGCGGCGAAGTATTGTGCACTGTTTATTAAAAATAAGATTATAGAATTATGTCTCGTATCGGAAATCAACCGATTGAATTAACAGATGATATAGAATTCAGTATTGATGCTGACAACGTTATCACCATCAAAGGTGATAAGGGAAGTGATACTCTTAAAATTCACTCTGGCATCAACATTGAAGAACAAGAAGGTGAGCTTTTGGTGAAACGTAGCTCAGACTCCAAGTTCGACCGTTCTTTACACGGACTCTTCCGTTCGTTAATCAGCAATATTGTTGTTGGGGTTTCGGAAGGTTACCAAAAAGAACTCGAGCTTAGAGGTGTCGGTTATCGCGCATCCTTAAGTAATGGTGTGTTGCAACTAACACTGGGGTTTTCGCATCCCATCTACTTTGTAGCACCCGATGATGTTGATATTGAGGTAGATACTGATGGTGATAACCCAAAAATTATTGTTTCAGGAATTAACAAAGAACTAGTTGGACAAGTTGCTGCTAAAATTCGCTCACTGCGTCCGCCCGAGCCTTACAAAGGAAAGGGTATCCGCTACGTTGATGAGTGGGTGCGCAGAAAAGCAGGAAAATCAGCAGCTTCAGCAACAGCTTAATAGAGTTTAGTAACGATGAATAAGACAACAGCAAAAAGAGAACGTCGAAATAGAATTCGCCGGCGTATTCGGTCAACAATTCGCGGTACAGCTGATCGACCACGCTTGTGCTTATATAAAAGTAACAAGCATGTGTATGCCCAGCTCGTGAATGATTTGATGGGACAGACATTAGTTGCTGTCTCAACAAAGACTGATGAAATTGCTTCTGATGTGGAAGACAAAACCAAGCAGGAAGCAGCTAAAATTGTCGGAGAATTTTTAGCAGACTTAGCAAACGACAAAGGAATTGAAACTGCCGTGTTTGACCGTAGTGGTTATAAATATCACGGTGTAGTTGAAGCACTGGCAGACGGTGCTCGCGAAGGTGGATTAGACTTTTAAACAGATTAATTATGCCAAAAGTTAGAAGACGACATAACATTGCGCCCAAAAATTTGAACCTCGAAGAGAAACTGGTTCATATTAACCGGGTCTCTACGGTAGTAAAAGGTGGACGTACGTTTAGTTTTAACGCTATTGTAGTAGTTGGTAATAAAGATGGTGTTGTTGGACACGGTCTGGGTAAAGCCAACGAGGTTTCTGATGCTATTCAAAAAGGATTTGATAATGCAAAGAAGAACCTCATTAAAGTACCTATGACCAAGACCGGCAGTATTCATCATACTATTACTGGTAAAGAAGGAGCGGGCGAAGTATTGCTTCGTCCTGCATCAGAAGGTACTGGAGTAATTGCCGGCGGGCCCGTAAAGGCACTGCTTGATATTGCAGGATTGCAGAACATTTTGACTAAATCCGTGGGATCATCAAACCCCCACAATATGGTCAAAGCCACCTATAACGGGTTGAAGAATCTGACAGATCCGCTGGAAGTAGCTGAACGAAGAGGTATTTCGTTAAATAAAGTATTTGAAGGCTAACTGACTTAAGGAATTAATAGGTAATATGATGGATTTAAGCAATTTAAATGCGCCCGAACCCAATAAAAAGAAGGCCAAGCGAATTGGTCGTGGACAAGGTTCAGGTAGAGGTGGACACACTGTAGGTAAAGGCCATAATGGCCAGCGTTCGCGCAGCGGTTTCAAAGAACGTTTCTGGTTTGAAGGTGGACAAATGCCATTGCAGCGAATTATTCCCAAATGGGGATTTAATAATAAATTCCGTACGGAATATGTCCCTGTTAACACCGGTACTATTGAGTACTTCATTGAGCATGGCAGGCTGGAAGAAGAAATCTCTCTTGATGATCTTCGTAATGCTGGACTGATCGGCAAAGGAGATCTCGTAAAGCTTTTAGGCGACGGAGAGATTGAAACAGCTATAGAAATTGAAGTTCATGATTCCAGCGAATCAGCCGAGAAAAAGGTTGAAGATGCCGGTGGAACCATCACATTCATTAAGAATAATTAACTAGCTAGCCACCTTCTCAATGAGTTTAGTTGAAAACTTTCGAAACATATTTAAAATAGAAGAACTAAAGAATCGTATCTTCTATGTTATCGGTATCTTAATGGTTTACCGAATCGGAAGTTTTGTTACCCTTCCGGGCGTTGATGCTACGCAGTTAGCTCAGCAAACTGGTAATGCCTCGAGCCTGCTTGGCCTGTTCGATATGTTTGTAGGTGGTGCATTTTCGCGAGCTGGAGTGTTTGCCCTGGGTATTATGCCTTATATTACGGCAGCTATTATCATCCAGCTGATGGGAGCTGTAGTCCCTTATTTTCAAAAATTGCAGCGCGAAGGTGAAGAAGGACGTCGAAAAATAAATAGACTGACCCGCTACGGAACGATTGGTATTACACTGGTACAGTCTATTGGTTTTGCAATTAATTTGATGGCCACATCTCCCAATGCTATTGTGGTTAGCAATTATACGTTTGTAATAACGTCCATGATTGTACTAACGGCAGGAACCGCATTTGTTATGTGGTTGGGAGAGCGGATCTCTGATCGAGGTATTGGTAACGGGATATCGATTATTATTATGATTGGAATTATTGCCCGATTGCCTTCGAGTCTTATTAACGAAATCACGACAAAGAGTAATCTTATTATTGTGATTGCTGAAATTGCAGCACTGGTACTTGTTATTGCTGCCTCGGTTTTGCTTACACAGGGTGTTCGCAAAATTCCGGTGCAGTATGCAAAACGTGTTGTCGGTCGCAAGGTGTACGGTGGAACAACGCAGTATTTGCCTCTTAAGGTAAATGCCGCGGGAGTGATGCCGATTATTTTTGCACAGTCAATCATGTTTATCCCAAGCACAATCGGGACGTTCTTTCCCGATAATACCACAGTGCAGATGTTGACTTCCTGGTCGAGTGATTTTACAGGAGTCACATATTCCATTATTTTTGGAATCATTGTAGTGTTCTTTACATACTTTTATACGGCGATTACCGTCAATCCGCGTGAAATGGCGGACACGATGAAGCGTCAGGGCGGATTTATCCCCGGTGTTAGGCCTGGTAATCAAACGGTTGAGTTTATTGATAATATTCTGACAAAAGTTACATTGCCCGGATCAATCTTTTTGGCAATTATTGCTATCATGCCGGCTATTGCTGCCCGCATGGGAGTGACACCTGGGTTTGCACTCTTCTACGGTGGAACCAGTCTCCTGATTATTGTGGGGGTTGCGCTGGATACGCTCCAGCAGATCGAAAGTCATTTGATGATGCGTCATTATGATGGTTTCATGAAGACCGGGAAGATGAAAGGTCGTCGCAGATCGTAATGATTTACCTTAAAAGTGAGTCTGAAATTGAAAAAATGCGTGAGAGTGCACAGATTGTCTCACAAACTCTGGCCGAAGTAGCGAAGCATATAGAGCCGGGAGTTACAACAGGTAAACTTGATCGAGTTGCTGAAGACTTTATTAAGGAAGAAAATGGCCGTCCCGCTTTTAAGGGCTATGGACCGAAAGGCAACGAATTTCCGGGCACGCTTTGTATTTCGGTCAATGAAGAAGTCGTTCATGGAATTCCCAGTAACAAACGGGAACTTAAAGAAGGTGATATTGTTTCCATTGACTGCGGGGTAGAAAAGAACGGTTATTTTGGAGATCATGCCTACACATTTGCGGTAGGTGAATGCGAGGATGAAAAAATCCGATTGCTTCGAACTACGCTGGAATCTTTATATGAAGGGATTGACCAGGCAGTGCATGGCAATAACATTGGAGATATTTCTAATGCCATTCAAACACACTGCGAAGATGAAGGTTTTGGCGTAGTCCGAGATTTAGTCGGACATGGACTCGGAAAGTCGCTCCATGAAGATCCGTCTGTTCCCAACTTTGGGAAGGCCGGTCGCGGAGATCGACTTCGATCCGGAATGACGTTGGCGATTGAGCCAATGATCACATTAGGATCTTTTAAAGTTAGTACACTTAATGACGGCTGGACAGTCGTTACGGCCGATAAATCGATATCAGCCCACTACGAACATGATGTAGTTATTCGTGAAGGAAAGGCTGAAGTTTTAAGTACTTTTGATTATATTAGAGAGATCACGAAAAGTCGAATAAACGCAAAGATTTAAGATGGCTAAGCAAGAGCCAATTAAACAAGATGGCGAAATTATTGAAGCATTACCGAATGCTCAATTTCGCGTAGAGCTAGACAATGGGCACGAAATTTTAGCCCACGTATCTGGCAAAATGAGAATGTACTATATTAAAATTCTTCCCGGTGACCGTGTTGCCGTGGAAATGTCTCCTTATGATTTAAGTAAGGGACGTATAACGTATCGTTATAAATAAATTTTAATTCAAAAGTTTTAGTATTATGAAGACTCGATCTTCAGTAAAGAAAAGAAGTCCAGACGATAAAATTGTACGACGCAACGGTCGTGTATATGTAATTAATAAAAAGAATCCACGCCACAAGCAGCGGCAAGGATAATAAATTCGGATAATTTTTATGGCTAGAATTGCTGGAATAGACTTACCAAAAGAAAAACGAGGTGTTATTGGATTAACCTATGTTTATGGCATAGGTAAATCTACGGCTCAGGATATTCTCGATGAGCTGGATATTGATCGCAGTATCAAAGTAAAAGATTGGACTGATGATCAGGTTGCAAGCCTTCGTCAAAAAGTAGATAGCGAATATACGGTAGAAGGAGCTTTGCGAAGCGAGGAAAAAGCAAATATCCGACGCCTCATTGAGATTGGTTCCTATCGTGGTACTAGGCACCGGAAGGGATTGCCCGTGCGTGGTCAAAACACACAGACTAATGCACGTACCCGTAAAGGAAAGCGAAAAACTGTACCGGGTAAGAAAACAGCGCCTCAATAATAATTAATGGTTTTTAAATAAAATGGCTAAGAAAAAACGACGGTCTGGATCTTCAAAAAAGAAGAAGCGAAGGAAACAGCTTTCGGACCCTAATGGAATGGTCTTTATTAAGGCCACCTTCAATAATGTTCTCGTTACTGTTACTGATGCGAATGGAAATGCTATTTCATGGTCATCTGCAGGTAAAGAGGGATTTAAAGGGTCTCGTAAAAATACTCCTTATGCTGCACAATTAAGCGCCGAAACGGCAGCTACTGCTGCTCATGAAATGGGGCTTCGAAGGGTTGAGGTTTTTGTAAAAGGACCCGGCTCCGGACGAGAAGCTGCAGTACGTGCACTGGCTTCCAGTGGATTAGAGGTAACGTCCATTAAGGATCGTACTCCTATCCCACATAATGGTTGCAGACCTCCTAAACGACGAAGAGTTTAATAACAAATTTACTAGTAGTTAATACATCATGGCTAGATACAGAGGACCTAAACAGAAAAAAGCGAGACGTTTTCGCGAACCCATATTTGGACCGAGCAAGGCATTAGAACGTAAGCCATACGGTCCGGGTCAGCATGGACGTTCTCGGTATTCGAGAAAATCTGAATATGCAATTCAGCTCGAAGAAAAGCAGAAGGCCAAATATACTTATGGTCTTCTTGAAAAACAGTTTTCGAACTTATTTGAGAAAGCCAATGCCAAAGATGGAGTAACGGGTGAAATTTTACTTCAATATCTTGAAGCTCGGTTAGACAATACTGTTTTCCGTCTGGGATTTGCACGTACCCGGCGACAGGCACGGCAACTGGTAAGCCATAAGCATATTGTGGTTAATGGGGAGGTTGTCAATATTCCTTCATACCAATTACAGCCTGGTGATGTAGTTAATGTACGTCCCAAGTCAAAGAACTTGGAAGTTGTTAATGAGTCGCTACAGCATGCACCTACCAGTAAATTTAAATGGGTTGAAGTTGATAAAAAATCTAAAACAGGTAAGTTTTTGAATATGCCTGCTATGGATGAAATCCCAGAAAATATAAATGTGCAACTTATTGTAGAGCTTTACTCTAAGTAACTTATTAAATCAATTTAGCTTAATACCTCTTTTATTATGAGCAATTACAGCATTCAAATGCCGGAACCTCTTGACGTTGAGGAAGCTTCCGACACTTTTGGTACATTTATTTTGCAACCTCTGGAACGAGGTTTCGGAGTAACAATAGGAAACTCCTTTCGCAGAATACTACTTTCATCTCTGCCTGGTATAGCAATCAACGCTATTAAAATTGAAGGCGTTGAACATGAATACTCCAGTATTCAGGGTGTAAAAGAGGATGTATATGAAATTATATTGAATCTTAAAGAGGTTCGTTTTAAGCAGGTAGAGCAAAGTAGTGGTGTTATCCATATTTCAAAATCTGGTGCAGGTGAGTTTACTGCAGGAGATATTGATGATGCAACTGCTGATTATGAGGTCTTGAATCCTGATTTGGTTATTGCATCATTTTCTGAAGATGCTGAAATAGAGATGGAACTTCGTGTTGGCCGTGGTCGAGGCTATGTGCCTGCAGAAGAACAGGACGTGGATACAGAAGACGATGTTACCCTTATTCCTATTGATGCTATTTATACTCCAATCAAACAGGTAAAGTTTGATGTGGAAAATGTGCGGGTTGGTCAGCGAACTGACTATGAAAAATTGGTAATGCATATTACTACTGATGGCTCGGTGAACTCTAAAGAAGCACTGACTATTGCAGGTAAAATTCTGAAAGAACATACCCAGAAATTTATTACCGAAGAAATTGATGAGCCATTCACCCAGGAAGAAGAAGAGGTAGATGCTGAACATCAGCGAATCGTTAACTTGCTTGAAACAAGTATTGAAGATCTAAACCTGAGTGTACGGTCGTATAACTGCTTGAAGTCTGCAAATATTAATACGATTGGCGAACTGGTTACTCGGGATGAACAGGATCTGTTGAAATTTCGAAATTTTGGAAAAAAATCCCTTGCCGAACTTGTTGAAGTCATTGAAGGTAAAGATCTTCATTTCGGTATGGATGTTAGTAAGTATTTGGATAAATCATAAAGGTATTATAGATCACAATGCGTCATTTAAAAAAAGGAAGAAAACTTAGTCGCTCCTCATCACATCGCAAGGCTACTTTAGCCTCGCTTTCGAATGCGTTGATTAAGGAGCATCGAATTGTTACGACAGTTGCTAAAGCAAAAGAACTGCGTCCATTTATAGAACCTCTCATTACGAAGGCTAAGACTGATAATCCTCATAAGCGTCGGCAGGTTTTTGCTAAACTGAATGACAAGGAAGCAGTTTCTCATCTTTTTGATGAGGTAGCTCAGAAAGCAATGGACAGACCGGGTGGTTATACTCGAGTTGTCAAACTGGGTTATCGTTCAGGTGATAATGCACAAACGGCTGTTATAGAGCTTGTAGATTATAATGATATACAGCCCGAGGATAGCAAAAAGAAGCAGCGCACGCGTCGTTCTGGGTCTTCTAATAAGACTACTTCTTCCGACTCTGGTCAAGAGCAATAGACAAGCGATGATTTATCTGGGAAGAAGAGTTGGTTAGTTTTACGTCTAATTTAGATCTATTCTTATATTTATTAGCGTATAATATTTTGAATAAAATAAATATAAGAATAAATTTGTTTTTTAGGATATATATTTTTATCATTGGATCGCTTCGGAGATGGACTATTTGAGTTCTCGGAAGCAGTTTTTGTTTAAAATTACGGGCTGTTAGTTTTTATTCAGCCTTTTTTGTTCTATACCATATTGAGAACAGACAGACGATCGCACGTCGAGCCCTTGTTGGGGCCTGAATTTTTGGGGCCCACAAGAGTATCAACGA
>NZ_VNHY01000007.1 GCF_008124865.1 Fodinibius salinus
ACAAAGAAAGCCCTTTGCGCAGGGCGCAAAGGGCTATATAATAACGAGCAGTCGGGGACCTACGCTCCCGGCCGGTTGGCCAGTACCATCGGCGCTGCGGCGGGTCACGGTCGTGTTCGGGATGGGAACGAGTGGAGCCGCCGCGCTTGGCCCGCCTGCTCAAAAAGTCAATATTGTAGTTGCCGAGGGAAGCCCGCTAGTGGGCCCTCCCGGGCTGGTTCTTGGTGGTGATAGCTGATGATGTGCTCTTGGCCCGAGACCGATGGTCGCGGAAGCCATATAAGCGGAAGCCGATGGCCTGATTAGTACGGCTTGGCTGAGGCCATTGCTGGCCTTACACCGACCGCCTATCAATCTGGTCGTCTTCCAGAAGGCTGTTGGGGAATGTTGATCTTGGAGTGTGCTTCGCGCTTAGATGCTTTCAGCGGCTTATCACTGCCGCACATAGCTACCCAGCGATGCCACAAATGTGACAACTGGTGCACCAGCGGTGCGTCCACTGCGGTCCTCTCGTACTAGCAGCAGGGCTCCGCAACATTCCAACGCCCACAGCAGATAGGGACCGAACTGTCTCACGACGTTCTGAACCCAGCTCGCGTACCGCTTTAAATGGCGAACAGCCATACCCTTGGGACCTTCTCCAGCCCCAGGATGCGATGAGCCGACATCGAGGTGCCAAACCTCCCCGTCGATGTGAACTCTTGGGGGAGATAAGCCTGTTATCCCCGGAGTACCTTTTATCCTTTGAGCGGCGACCTTTCCATGCAGAATCGCCGGATCACTAAACCCTGCTTTCGCAGCTGCTCGACCTGTATGTCTCGCAGTCAAGCACCCTTATGCTTTTACACTCTACACGCGATTGCCGACCGCGTTGAGGGTACCTTTGGGAGCCTCCGTTACAATTTAGGAGGCGACCGCCCCAGTCAAACTACCCACCATACACTGTGTCCCGATGATTCGGGATTAGAATTCAGCGGCCCCAAGGGTGGTATTTCACCGACGGCTCCACCGGTGCTGGCGCACCGGCTTCCGAGCCTCCCACCTATCCTGCACATGGGGCAGCTAAAGCCAATGTAAAGTTGTAGTAAAGGTTCACGGGGTCTTTCCGTCCCGCTGCGGGTAATCGGCGTCATCACCGATACCACAATTTCACCGAGCTCGTGGCTGAGACAGTGTCCAATTCGTTGCACCATTCGTGCAGGTCGGAACTTACCCGACAAGGAATTTCGCTACCTTAGGACCGTTATAGTTACGGCCGCCGTTTACTGGGGCTTCAGTGGGACGCTTTGCCGAAGCTAACGTCCTTCCTTAACCTTCCAGCACCGGGCAGGTGTCAACCCCTATACATCGGCTTGCGCCTTCGCAGAGGTATGTGTTTTTGGTAAACAGTCGATTGGACCGGGTCACTGCGCCCCGCAACGGCCGAAGCCGCCGCAGGGGATCCTTCTCCCGAAGTTACGGATCTAGTTTGCCGAGTTCCTTAGCCACGATTCGCTCGAGCACCTGAGGATACTCTCCTCATCTACCTGTGTTGGTTTTGGTACGAGCACTATAACAGCAAACGACGACGGGTTTCTCGGCAGCAAGATTACCTACACTATCGGTTTGCCCGTGGGCTCCCCGTACTGTCGGCGGTCGGCTTCGGGTGGGCGGATTTGCCTACCCACCAGCCTACGGCCTTTAACCCCGCAATCGGTCGCGGGGCGGTAGTGTCACTTCTGCGTGACGCCTTCGTTTATAGCTGTATAGCGGTACCGGAATATTATACCGGTTTATCCATCGGGTTCGCCATTCGGCTACCCCTTAGGGCTCGACTTACCCTGATACGATTAACGTTGATCAGGAACCCTTCGATTTACGGTGGAGAGGGTTCTCACCTCTCTATTCGTTACTCATGCCTACAGTTTCGCTTCCAGGACCTCCACCGGCTCTCACAAGCCAACTTCGATGGTGCTGGAATGCTCCTCTACCACTGCATCCGAACGGATGCAATCCACAGCTTCGGCACCAAACTTATGCCCGTCAATTATCGACGCCGGGCCGCTCGACTAGTGAGCTATTACGCACTCTTTCAAGGGATGGCTGCTTCTAAGCCAACCTCCTAGTTGTCTGGGCAACCCAACTTTCTTTGTGCAACTTAGTTTGGATTTTGGGGCCTTAGCTGGTGGTCTGGGTTGTTTCCCTCTTGCGGGAGGACGTTATCGCCCCCACGCTGACTACCTGGCAACACAGCCCGGCATTCGGAGTTTGTCTAGATTTGGTAGGCGGTGAAGCCCCCTAGTCTAATCAGTGCTCTACCTCCGGCCTGCTTTTCGCCAGATGCTATACCTAAATATATTTCGAGGAGAACGAGCTATTTCCGAGTTTGATTGGCCTTTCACCCCTATCCACAACTCATCCGGAGGCTTTTCAGCGCCTGTCGGTGCGGGCCTCCACGAAGTCTTACCCCCGCTTCACCCTGGTCATAGATAGCTCACTCGGTTTCGCGTCTGCCCCACCGTACTTGCGCCCTTGGCGGACTCGCTTTCGCTTCGGCTGCTCTGCTTAGCAGATTAACCTTGCACGACAGGTGCAACTCGTAGGCTCATTATGCAAAAGGCACGCCGTCACTCATCCGAAGATGAGCTCCGACCGCTTGTAAGCGTATGGTTTCAGGTACTATTTCACTCGCCGTCTCGGCGTTCTTTTCACCTTTCCCTCACGGTACTTGTCCACTATCGGTCATAACCAGTATTTAGCCTTACCGGATGGTGCCGGCTGGTTCAGACAGGATTTCTCCGGTCCCGTCCTACTCAGGGGATCTCCCCGCCGCGCCTTGCTTACGTCTACAGGCCTGTCACCTTCTGTGGGGCGGCTTTCCAGTCCGCTTCGTCTTCGCTTGGGTTGGCTCATGGGAGCCCTACTACCCCTTGGAGCCGTAGCTCCAAGGTTTGGGCTCGCCCCCGTTCGCTCGCCACTACTTGGGGGATTACTGAATTGTTTTCTGTTCCTCCAGGTACTGAGATGTTTCAGTTCCCCGGGTGGGCCTCCTCGAAAGGATACCTGCTCGAAAGCAGGTGGGTTTCCCCATTCGGATACCTGCGGATCTGGGCTCTTGTGCAGCTCCCCGCAGCTTTTCGCAGCTTTACACGTCCTTCATCGCCTGGTTATGCCTAGGCATCCACCATACGCCCTTGATTCGCTTTCACTTATATGGCTTGCGCCACCATCGGGCGGGGCAAGCCTCAGAGCGTTTCGTTCTGTACAATGTCATTATGTGACTAATGACGTGGTTTGTTGGTATCAAACCTTTTCTTAACCTATCAGCTATCACTACGTCAAAGAACACATGCAGGAGACATACCTGTTTGTTGTTGACGACCACCAGCGCTGCAACTGCACCGCAGTATCCATCAACCAAGTACTTCCTACACTAAACAAAGAACACATGCCTTCCGGCACGGATCTGCTCGCCGCTGGACCCAGCAGCGAGCACATTCGTACCTCAGCATGACAACAATAAACAACAGGCTGTGGAGCTACGGGGACTCGAACCCCGGACCCCCTGCTTGCAAAGCAGGTGCTCTGGCCAACTGAGCTATAGCCCCTGAAGTGGGCTTGGCAGGAGTTGAACCTGCGACCTCACGCTTATCAGGCGTGCGCTCTAACCAGCCTGAGCTACAAGCCCATTTTCTGGCCGGCCTGCGCCGCCCAATCGGGGGCCGTCGGCCAATACCACAAGAACAGACAGACGATCGCACGTCCGAAAAGCCAAAACTCGGTAAAAGGAGGTGATCCAGCCGCACCTTCCGGTACGGCTACCTTGTTACGACTTAGCGCCAGTCACCAGCCTTACCCTACCGACTTGCCTCCCAAAGGGTTGGCACAGCCGTATCAGGTACTGCTGACTTCCATCGCTTGACGGGCGGTGTGTACAAGGCCCGGGAACGTATTCACCGCGACATTGCTGATACGCGATTACTAGCGATTCCGACTTCATGGAGTCGAGTTGCAGACTCCAATCCGAACTGGGAATGGTGTTGGGGATTGGCGTGCCCTCGCGGGGTTGCCTCCCATTGGACCATCCATTGTAGCACGTGTGCAGCCCTAGACGTAAGGGCCATGATGACTTGACGTCGTCCCCACCTTCCTCACTACTTGCGTAGGCAGTCTGGCTAGAGTCCCCACCATAATGTGCTGGTAACTAACCACAGGGGTTGCGCTCGTTGCGGGACTTAACCCAACACCTCACGGCACGAGCTGACGACAGCCATGCAGCACCTTCTGCGCGGCCCCGAAGGGAAACTCCCTTTCAGGAGCGATCCCCGCAGATTTAGCCTAGGTAAGGTTCTTCGCGTTGCATCGAATTAAGCCACATGCTCCACCGCTTGTGCGGGCCCCCGTCAATTCCTTTGAGTTTCATTCTTGCGAACGTACTCCCCAGGTGGCATGCTTACTGCGTTAACTGCGTCACTGCCCCCGAAGGGACAACAACTAGCATGCATCGTTTACAGCGTGGACTACCAGGGTATCTAATCCTGTTCGCTCCCCACGCTTTCGTGTCTCAGCGTCAGTATCGGACCGGCCGGCCGCTTTCGCCACTGGTGTTCTTCGTGATATCTATGCATTTCACCGCTACACCACGAATTCCACCGACCTTTTCCGAACTCAAGAGATCCAGTTTCGAAGGCACGACGACCGTTAAGCGGCCGACTTTCACCTCCGACATAGACCTCCGCCTGCACACCCTTTACACCCAATAATTTCGGACAACGCTTGCACCCTCCGTATTACCGCGGCTGCTGGCACGGAGTTAGCCGGTGCTTATTCACTAGGTACCGTCAGTGGACCTCGAAAGGTCCAGGTTCTTCCCCAGTAAAAGCTGTTTACAACCCATAGGGCCGTCTTCCAGCACGCGGCGTGGCTGCGTCAGAGTTTCCTCCATTGCGCAAGATTCCTCACTGCTGCCTCCCGTAGGAGTCTGGGCCGTGTCTCAGTCCCAGTGTGGGGGATCATCCTCTCAGACCCCCTAGCCATCATGGCCTTGGTAGGCTCTTACCCCACCAACTAGCTAATGGCACGCAGGCTCATCTGTAACCGGCCGAAGCCTTTAACAACTGTCCCCATGCGGGGCCGCTGCATTATCGGGTATTAGCTCACCTTTCGGTGGGTTGTCCCCGCGTTACAGGCAGATTACCTACGCATTACTCACCCATCCGCCGGTCTCCTCTCGGCCCGAAGGCCGAGACTCTCCCGCGACTTGCATGTGTAAAGCCCGCCGCCAGCGTTCGTCCTGAGCCAGGATCAAACTCTCCATGGTAAAATACACCTAAATCGTTTGTCTGGCTTTTCGTTGATACTCTTGTGGGCCCCAAAAATTCAGGCCCCAACAAGGGCTCGACGTGCGATCGTCTGTCTGTTCTCAATATGGTATAGAACAAAAAA
>NZ_VNHY01000008.1 GCF_008124865.1 Fodinibius salinus
TCTGACCCATAATAAAACCCGCAGCAGCTGTGACGCCACTGCGGGAAAAGATTATTTGATGACAAAAAGAGTTTACTACCGGTTAATCTTGGGTGGTTACTCCACCGGGCTCCAATAAGGAATAAGATCACCGGTACTGTTGGCCGTCAGGTTAGTCGGAATCCCGCTACCGTCAGCATTAATTTTATAGACTTCTACATCTCCATCACGGCCAGTATAAAAGGCCAGTTCGCTGCCATCCGGCGACCAGCTGGGGTAAATATCTGTCCCCGGGTCGCTAGTTACCTGCTGCACGCCGGTGCCGTCGGTGTTCATGGTATACAGCTCATTATTTCCCGAACGGTCGCTGGAAAAAGCAATTTTGCTGCCATCGGCCGACCACCGGGGCGTTAGGTTAGCGTCGGTGTCGGTGGTGAGCTGCTGGCGGCCCGTCCCGTCGGGGTTCATGGTGTAAATCTCTTGATCTCCGTCGGTAGCGCTGGTATAGAGAACCTTGGATCCGTCCGGGGACCAGTGCGGAAAGTTATCCGCCGCGCTGTTGTTGGTCAGCCGTTGCTCCCCGCTGCCGTCGGCCCCGATCGTATAAATTTCGTTATTCCCGCTGCGGCCGTCCACAAAAGCCAGGCTGCTGCCGTCCGGGGACCAGCTCACCCCTCCGGTTAATACCACTTGTGCTCCTGAGGATGTCAGCTGCTGGATGTTCGACCCGTCAGCATCCATCACATACAGGTGGTACCCAGACCCGCCGCGGTTACTGACAAAAGCAATCTTGGTGCCGGTCGGAGAAATCGGCCCGGCAAAATCAGCGTCAGAGTTGTCGGTGAGTTTCGTCGGTGAGGAGCCGTCGGTATTCATCAGGAAGACTTCCCCGTCCCCGTCGCGGCCGCTGGTAAAGGCAATCTGGCCGTCGGCTACGGTCTGGCAGCTCACGGCAAAGGAGGTGGAGGTGGTATCCCCGGCCGTAATGGTCACCGTTTGGGGGTTGCTGCCGCTGACCGAGCAGTTGCCGGCGACCCCGGACAGCTGGGCATCCACGTCGCCTTCGGAGAGGCCGGCCAGGGTTACGGTGCCCGAAGCGGACACGCTTTGGCTGGTCCCACCGGCATTGACGGTGTAACCGTCGGCGTCGATGTCATCACCGGTGCTATTGGTGGTCACTTCCACCGCCCCGGTGGTCGGCTCGTCATTATCGTTACTGTTGCCATTGGTAGGCCCATGGCCGTCATCGCCACAAGCCGCTACTAATAATATGGTCAAAAATAAGGTCGCTATTTGTATTGGTCGTCTCATAATGAAATAAGAGGTTTGTTTAAGTTAATTGTTGTGATTGGATATCATCACAGGTTGTTATACACAT
>NZ_VNHY01000009.1 GCF_008124865.1 Fodinibius salinus
ATGGCAAAAGAAACCTACCAGCGCGAGAAGCCACATGTAAACATAGGAACGATTGGCCACGTAGACCACGGGAAAACCACGTTGACGGCGGCGGTAACGACCGTAATGGCCAAGCACCACGGCGGAGTGGCCAAGCAGTTTGTCGACATTGACAATGCTCCGGAAGAGAAAGAGCGAGGCATTACGATCTCGACGGCCCACGTGGAGTACGAAACCGAGGCCCGTCACTATGCGCACGTAGACTGCCCGGGACATGCTGATTATGTAAAGAATATGGTAACCGGGGCGGCCCAGATGGACGGGGCGATTTTGGTGGTAGCGGCCACTGACGGCCCGATGCCACAGACCCGCGAGCATATTTTGTTGGCCCGCCAGGTAGGCGTCCCGCAGATTGTGGTCTTTATGAACAAGACCGATCTGGTTGACGACGAGGAACTGATTGAGCTGGTAGAGCTGGAAGTTCGGGAGCTGCTGAGCAGCTACGAATTTGACGGCGACGATATTCCGGTCATTCAGGGCAGTGCCCTGAAAGCCCTTGAAGGCGAGGAGGCCCACGAGCAGGCGATTCTTGATCTGATGGATGCCGTTGATGAGACGATTCCGACCCCCGAACGGGACGTAGACAAGCCCTTTTTGATGCCGGTAGAAGATATATTCTCCATTACCGGCCGCGGGACGGTAGCCACCGGGCGTATCGAGCGCGGGGTGGTACAGCTGAACGATGAAATTGAGATTGTCGGCATTATCGAAGAGCCGATGGATAGTGTAGTAACCGGCATTGAGATGTTCCGCCGGATGCTCGACGAAGGACAGGCCGGGGACAATGCCGGGATACTGCTTCGTGGGGTAGACAAGGAAGACCTCCAGCGTGGGATGGTGCTTTGCGCGCCCGGCTCGATTACCCCGCATACGGAGTTTGAATGTGAAGTATATGTACTTTCGAAGGACGAAGGCGGCCGACACACTCCGTTTTTTGACGGATATCGCCCGCAGTTTTACTTCCGGACCACCGACGTGACCGGCAGCTGCGAGCTGCCCGACGGCGTAGAGATGGTGATGCCCGGAGATAATGTAACGATGGACGTTAGTCTCATCCAACCGGTAGCCATGGAAGAAGGGCTGCGGTTTGCGATTCGCGAAGGCGGCCGCACAGTTGGGGCCGGCGTTGTAACTGAAATTATAGATTAAA